>CAIXZV010000244.1 GCA_903924005.1 uncultured Chloroflexota bacterium
CCGTCATCGTGACCCCGGGGGACTCACCCGGGTGGGGCTTGAGGGGTGGGGACTTCTACGTGGCCACCAGCGGGGACTTTGTCACGGCCACGGACAGGTTTCCACCGTTTCTGTGTGCTCACACAAAGTGGACATCGAATGTGGTCTGTCTGGGGCCAGCACCGTCCTATCCGGGGCCGGTGTCGGCGCAAGCGGTTTGCTGAAGTACGGCCTCATCGACGCTACGACCGATCTTGCTTTCGGAAGCCAGTTCACGTTCTACTCGGCTGGGGCGACGATCACTGGGGACCTGTACCCCTTGGCCGGCCAGCAGGAGGGCAAGTAGTGGTCGTCCCCGTCCGGCCGCCTCCGCTGCTGCCCGGGTCTCCCGCCCGCGCGCATGCCGGCCAAGTCATCATCACGTCTTTCGGTTTTGCGGCCGTTGGGTGTCTCCAGATGGCGGTCGCGTTCCTCGTTGACCCGTCGGTCCGGGGGCTGTTGCTAGCAGGTCTCGCCATTCCTGGGCTCCTTCTCGTCGTCCAGACCGCCCGCGCCTACAAGGCCGAGGCGGCGGCGTCGAGGCGCGAGCGCGCCGCGGGCTACACCACCCTGTATGGCCGCCAATATGCCGACCTGTGGCAGTTGGACGCAGACACAGGCGAGGTGATCCACCGACCTGGCGAGCCTACCGTGGAGCCGAGCGAGTGGAGGCGCCGCAAGCGTGGCTAGCAGTACCACGGCGCCGGCCTGGTTCCCGGTTTCGGCGCCGACCGGATGGCACCCTCGTCCCGCGGCCGAGGCGTCCAACCACAACGCCACGGTACTCGGCACCCGGGCGCTGCAGCTGGCCGGGGCAGCCGGGGCAGAGGTGGTGCTCGGCAGCGCGACGTCGCTGTTCCGCGTCCGCATCTACATCTTCGATCACAGCACGGTCGAGGTCGCGCTGGGCGGCGCGCTGGCGGCCGTGGCCAACGCGTCCGCCGACACGTTCCTGGCCTCGCTCACGGCCCGGTAGGACGGCCGCCGGCCGACCGGCGTCTTACCGGACCACGGTTGCCGATAGCACCGCCGTCGTCGGGATTTGCCCGGCGCTTGGCAGGCTCATGCCGCACATGACGAACTGACGATCAGACGTCCGGAGTCCGGTCGCCCGGACGCCCGGACTCCGCGCTGTTACGCCGGATCCCGGGACTTGGCAGGGCAAGCAGGACCATCTATGCCCTATACGGGTGGTAGTATGGGTGGCATGGAGAAGTCCACCGTCTACCTCACGGAGGCTCAAAAGGCGGCGCTCGCCCGGACCGCCGCAGCGGAAGGGCGGAGCGAGGCAGCGCTGATCCGGGCCGGGATCGACATCGTCACGGCTCGCCATCGGGTTGGCGAAGCGGCTGCGCCGTACGAGGCTGGGCAGCCCTCGGCCGCGGCGCCGGCAGATCGCCAGCCGGAAGGGGCGCTCCTGCCCACATGGATGTCGCGCGAGGCGTTCATCCGTGACGTCCTTGCCCATCAGGCAGACCCGGGCCTGCGCGAGGATCTCGCGGAGCTTGCGGGCGGCACCACAGACGACGAGCCCATCCCGTGACGGACGCAATCGTGGACACGAGCGTCCTCATCGCCGCGGAGACCGGGAGGCGCCTGCGAGTAGATGCACTCCCCCAGCGGCTGGGCGTGTCTGTCATCACGATCGGCGAGTTGCGCGCCGGCGTCCTAGCGGCACCCAACCTCGCGACTCGAGAGGCGCGGCTCGCGACCTTGACGGCGGCGCTCCGGCTGAACCCGCTGCCGGTAGACAACGACGTGGCCGGCGCCTGGGCCCACCTGCGGGTGCTGCTGCGCGATGCGGGCCTCCGCATGGAGGTCAACGACAGTTGGATCGCGGCAACGGCGCTGCGCCATGGCGTCCCGGTGGTGACCCAGGACGACGGGTATCCGGAGCTGCCTGGCCTGAGCGTGATCCGCATCTGACGCCAGGAGCCGCGCGTCGGGCGCCTACCCGCACCAGGCCTCGCGTTCGCCCCGCACGAACGCATGTGTGTCCTCGCTGGTGCCGAACACGCCCGTCAGGCTCCCGGCGAACTCGCTCCGACCGAGACGCTGGCGGAGGATGACCTCAGCAAGGCTCACTGGCCCGCGGATCAGGAGGCGGGTCTCTACTTCGATGACCTTCACTCGTCCGTCCAGGACGGCTCCTCTTGCGGGCGCGGAGCCTGACTGGTCCAACTGTCATGGTCAAGGCGGGACGTCGCCGCGCTCCACCGCCCGGTGATCGGTGGGACCGATCGATTCCGCGCCGCCAACCCTCGAGTGATCGGTGGTACCGATCAAATCGACCGGGTTTGGGCCGGGCAGGGGCCGTCTCATGTCGTTTTGATCGGTGGCACCGATCAGTGGGGCCGTAGCAACGGGAAATCGATCGGTGGCACCGATCAGCACGACGAGGATCAGCGCGGCGCGACGCAGTGCAACCAAAGCGCACGGCGGCATAGGCGGCGGGCCGGGCCTATGCTCAGGGCCAACACACACGCACCCCGCACACGCCCACCCGCCCAGGAGACACCCGCCATGCGCATCGGCTTCATCGGCCTCGGCCGGATGGGTGCCAACATGGTCCGCCGGCTCGTCCAGGACGGCCACGAGATCGTCATCTTCAACCGCACCGCGGAGAAGACCACCGAGCTTGCCGCCGAGCATGCGGGCATCGTGCCCAGCTACTCCATCGCTGAACTGGCGGCGAAACTGCCGAAGCCGCGTGCGGTCTGGGTGATGGTCCCGGCGGGTGATGCCACCGAGGCACTGATTGAGGATCTCCTGGAGCACCTGGAGCCCGGCGACACCATCATCGACGGCGGCAACACCAACTTCCACGACGACGTCCGCCGCCACGGCGAGCTGGCCGCAAAGGGCATCGGGTACGTGGACGCCGGCACATCAGGCGGTGTCTGGGGCCTCAAAGTTGGCTACTGCATGATGGTTGGCGGCGAGGACGCGGCGGTGTTGCCGCTGGAGCCCGTCTTCCGCAGCCTCGCCCCAGAAGACGGCTACATGCACGCAGGCGGCCCGGGCGCCGGGCACTACGTGAAGATGGTCCACAACGGCATCGAATACGGCCTGATGCAGGCGTACGCCGAGGGCTTTGAGATCATGCACGCGTCGGACTATCCCCTGGACTTGGCGGCCATTGCTGACCTGTGGGGCCACGGCTCCGTGGTCCGCTCGTGGCTGCTGGAGCTGGCCGCGCGCGCGTTCAAGAGCCAGGGCCAGGACCTCGCGCACCTCAAGGGCTATGTGGCGGACTCCGGCGAGGGCCGCTGGACGGTCCAGGAGGCGATGGACCGAGACGTCCCCGCGCCGGTGATCACGCTTGCGCTGCAGACCCGCTTTCGCTCCCGCCAAGATGACTCGTACGGCGGCAAGGTGCTGGCCGCGCTGCGCAACGAGTTTGGCGGACACGCCGTCAGGACGGAATAGTCATGGTGAAGGCCAAGACGGGGGCGGCCGAAACGGTGGCGCCCGCAACCACCCCGCCTGCGGTCCCGGCGCCCGCGGCGCCCGCGGCGCCCGCGCCCTCCAAGAAGGACGCCCCGCGCACGATGCGCGACCTGCGCCTCGCCGCCGAGACGCGCCGCCGCGTGTCAACCGCCAAGCAGCTGGACAACCCCCTGCGCGAGGGCCTGCGCCTTGAGCGCGTCCCGGACGCCAACGTGTTTGTCCTGTTTGGCGCCACGGGCGACCTGGCCCATCGCAAGGTGGTCCCGGCGCTCTACCAGCTCTGGCGGACGCACCTGCTGCCGCACGAGTTTGTCATCGTGGCCGTTGGCCGCCGCGCGTACACGGACGAGGCCATCCGCGCCGAGCTCAGGGCCAGCCTTGATCAATTCTCACGCGTCCAGCCGGTGGACGAGGAGGCGTGGGCAGAGCTTGCGGAGCGCATCGTCTACCACCGCGGGGACTTCAACGATCCTGCCCTGTACAGCTCGCTGGGCGAGCGTCTCGACGACATGGACGCCCAGCGCGGCACACGCGGCAACCGGCTGTACTACCTGGCCACGCAGGCATCGGCCTTCGCCGAGATCATCAGCCAGCTTGGCCGGGCCGGTCTGGACCACGAGCGCCACGATGGCGGCTGGCGCCGGGTGATCATCGAGAAGCCCTTCGGCCGCGATCTGGACTCTGCAGTCCGCCTCAACCGCGAGGTGGGCAAGGTCTTCCGCGAGCGGCAGGTCTACCGCATCGACCACTACCTGGGCAAGGAGACCGTCCGCAACCTGCTGGTCTTCCGCTTTGGCAACGGGATCTTTGAGCCCATCTGGAACCGCCGGCACATCGACCATGTGCAGATCACGGTGGCGGAGTCCATCGGCATCGAGGCGCGCGGCGCGTTCTATGAGGAAACCGGGGCGTCCCGCGACTTCCTGCAGAACCACCTGCTCCAGTTGCTCTCGCTCGTGGGGATGGAGCCGCCGGCAACCTTTGGCGCCGATGCGCTGCGCGACGAGAAGGTAAAGGTCCTGCGGGCCATCACGCCGTTCACGCCGGATCAGGCGCGATCCGAGGTGGTCCGCGGCCAATACGGGCCGGGCTGGGTGTCGGGCAAGCCCGTGGCCGCCTATCGCGACGAGCCAAACGTGGACCCGGTGTCCGAGACGGAGACGTTTATCGCCGCCCGGTTCACCATCGACAACTGGCGCTGGTCCGGCGTCCCGTTCTACCTGCGGATGGGCAAGCGGCTGCCAAAGCGCGCCACGGAGATTGCCATCCAGTTCAAGGAGGTCCCGCACCAGCTGTTCCGGGACTCCGCGGCGGATCCTGAGCCAAACCTGCTGGCGATGCGCATCCAGCCCGACGAGGGGATCATGCTGCGCTTTGGCGCCAAGGTCCCGGGGCTTGGGATTGACGTGCGCAACGTCACGATGGACTTCACGTATGGCTCGGCGTTCCAGACCGATAGCCCCGACGCGTACGAGACGCTGATCCTGGACGCGCTGCTTGGCGATGCCTCGCTGTTCACGCGCGCGGACGAGGTGGAGCAGGCCTGGTCCATCGTGGATCCGGTGATCAACGCGTGGGCGGACGAGCCGGCCCCGGCGTTCCCATCCTACGAGGCCGGAACCTGGGGGCCCGAGGCGGCCGATGACCTGCTGGCGCGCGAGGGCCGTCGGTGGCGGCGGATCTGATGGCGCGCTTGAGCCGGCCGTGACGACACCCCTCTACCCGGAGGACCCCAAGCCGGGCACGATCCTGGCCGTCGGCACGCGTACCCGCGGCGGGCGTATCGAGCTTGTCTCGACGCCTCGCCCTGGCGAGCCCACGATGCGCTGGCAGTCACAGGCCAACTCCATCGACGGCATCGAGAAGGAGCTGGTCCGGATCTGGGCGCAGCCGTCGGCCGTTGCCGCGGTTGGCGGTGGCGGACCTGATGCCACTGGCGATGCCGATGCGCCGCGCGGTCGCCACGTTGCGGCGCGGACCTCGGTGATGAACCTTGTGGTGATTGCCCGCCACCCGGAGCTTGGCGAGCGTGCCGGCGAGACGATCAACCGCCTGTCCGGGCGGCACCCGTCGCGGACGCTGGTGGTGCTGTCGGCCGATCCCGACGGGCCGCCCTGGCTTGAGGGCCGCGTCCAGGCGTACTGCATCCTGCCGCGGGCCGATGCGCCCGAGACCTGTTCCGAGCAGATCTTCCTCACAGCAGGCGGGGAGACGGGGCGGCATCTCGCAGCGCTTGTGACGCCGCTGCTGGTCCACGATCTGCCGGTGACCGTGTGGTGGCCGGGCGAGCCGCCGCTGGAATCGGCCGCAGCGCGGGAGCTGCTGGCGGGGAGCGACCGCCTTGTCGTGGACGGCGCCAGTTGGGCCGGCGACGGGCTTGCGCGCCTGCGCGAGCTGGCCGAGGTAGACATGCGCTTCGACCGGCTGGCCATTCGGGACTTCGCCCTGGTGCGGCAGTCGCGCTGGCGTGAGGCCATTGCCACGGTCTTTGATCTGCCCGAGTTTCTGCCGTATCTGGGCTATCTGCGCCGCATCTCGGTGACGTACGCCACGCACCACGCAACCGGCGACCCGGGCTCCACCAATGTGGTCAAGCCGCTGTACCACGTGGCGTGGCTGGCATCTCGGCTGGGGATGCGCGTGATGTCGCCGCTGACGCCCGTTGCGGTGGCGGCCAAGCCCGTCAAGCTCCGCCCGGGTGAGAAGCCGCCGCTTCATCGCGGATTGTCTGCGCGGCTGCGGTCCTCCACAGGTGAGGTGTCGGTGGTGATGCGCCCGGTGGCCTCGCCCATGCCCGCCGGAACGACGCTGCGGATTGAGCTGCTGGCCGAGCGCCGGGGCCAAGAGCTGCGCGCCGACGTCACCGCCGAAGCCGACAACGTCCAGGTGCACACGTGGCTGGACGGGGTTGAGGCCGAGGACCGCACGTTCCGTGCCCCGCGCCGCAACGACGTGGACCTGCTGGGCGAAATCCTTGAGGGCAACGGCCACGATCGCGTGGGCGACGAGGCGTTGCGCATGGCGGCGATGCTCGCCGGAACGGCGTCACACCCGAGGCGCGTCCACCCGGACTGACCCTCCGCTGGGGGCGAAACCAGCCACCTTGCGCTACGCCTGATGCGCCGCCAGAATGCCCCGCGAGGCGTCCTCCCAAGGGGACGGGGAAGGGTTCTGCAAATGCGTCTGCCTGCGGCTGGCTTTGTGCTGGCGCGCCGTCTCCGTTCGGCCTCCGCGGCAGCCGCTGCTGCGGCAATCCTGCTGAGCGCGCTGTCGCTCACCGCATCCGCCGCGTCCGCCGCTCCCACCTTGACCGCGGCGCCAAGCCACG
>CAIXZV010000245.1 GCA_903924005.1 uncultured Chloroflexota bacterium
CCGCTCCGTAGGACTTGGTGTTGCCGCCAACCCCGTAGAAGATCCCCGGTCGGAACGGCCGTCCGCGACCGTCGAGGAACTCCTCAGTGGTCTTGTACCGCAGGTCCGCGAAGACCGCCGTTGGGCTCCAGTTCTCGGGCTCACGCGGCAGGTACCCGCCCCGCTCCACCAGGAGCACCTTGGCGCCCCGGTTGCGAAGTGCGTAGGCCAGCGTGCCGCCGCCCATGCCGCTGCCGATGATGGCGATGTCCGTGGTGATGATGGATCCGTCGGTCTGCGAGGTCATCGCGCGTCAGCCTTTCACCAAACCGGTAGCCGGTCCGCGGTCTGGATGCGGGCCGAGGCACTTGAAGTTGGGGGTCACGGCCCTGCCGCAACCTTGGTGCCGGCCAGCCGAGCCGGAGGGGAGCGGACCCGTGCGGGCGGGCATGCGCGGACCCGGCCGCACCTTTAGCGACGCTCGTCACCGTAGTGCGAGGGGGCTGCAAACGCCACTACCTCTGGTCGCTGAATGGTGGACCAAAGTGACCGCACCGCGACCATGCCGCCGCGGGCCAAACAAAAACCGGGCGGGCGCGTCAGCACCCACCCGGTCAGTGCACAAACGTTAGACGGCTTCGCGCCGGCGCTTCCTCGTAAAGCTGTCCAGCCACAGGATTGAGACGATGATGACGCCCAAGAGGGCGGTTGGCAGATACGACACCAGCGAGTCGATCCGCAGCATCTGGAAGGCGTTGGTCAGGAGGCCGAGGAGGACCAGGCCGATGGCCGACTTCATGGCCCCGCCAATGCCACCGGCAACCGAGGTGCCGCCCACGACCACCGCGCACACGACGTAGAGCGGCGTGTTGTCGCCCGCGATGGAGCTGGCCGAGCCGAGCTGCGACGCGAGCATCAGACCGCCAAGCGTCGCGGTCACCGAACAGATGAGGTAGGTGGCAGCCTTGGTCCGCATGACGTTGATGCCCGAGTACTTCGCGACCTCGTAGTCGCCGCCGACGGCATACACATTCCTGCCAAACGACGTGCTCCGCAGCAGCCAGTACACGACGCCAACCACGGCCAGCATGACCAGGACCAGGATGGGCACCGGACCAAAGATCTGCAGGTTTGCGATGCTCTGAAAGCCTGGGTCCGTCGCCGTGACGGGATGGGCGTCCGTCATCTGCAGCCCAATGCCGGTCAGCACGATCCCCATGCCCAGGGTGATGATGAACGGCTCCGTTCGCTGGTAGACGGAGATGAACGCGTTGATCGCGCCGACGATGAGGCCGATCAGAAGGCACACGGCGATGGCAACGGGGATGGGCACCCCGGCGTTGATCAGCTTGATCACGACAACGCCCGTGAGCGCCATCATGCCGCCGATTGAGAGGTCCACACCCCCGGCGATCAACGCCACTGACTCCCCCATCGCCAGGATGAGGTAGATGGAGCTGGACTTCAGGAGGTCAACGAGGTTGACCTGAGAGAAGAACTCCGACTTGGTGGCGGGGATCATGTTGAACACGGCCATGGCGAGCACCACGAGGATGATCGCCAG
>CAIXZV010000246.1 GCA_903924005.1 uncultured Chloroflexota bacterium
CCGGCATCCTCACGCCGGGCGGCGTCACCCACCAGGCCATTGAGGACATCGCGATCCTGCGCGCCACGCCCAACATGACGGTGTTGGAGACGGCCGATGCCACCGAAGTTGAGAGCGTGATGGACGTGGCGCACGCCGTGGACGGCCCGGTCTACGTGCGGATGCTGCGCGGCGTCATGCCGAGGCTCTTCCCCCGCAGTGAGCCGATGCAGCTTGACCGCGTGCGCGTCCTCTCGCGCGGCGACGACATGGCGCTGATCACGGCCGGCGTCGAGACCGAAGAGGGGCTCCGCGCCGTCGGGGCGCTCAACCGCCGCGGCATCGGCGTCCGCCACCTCCACGTCTCCACGCACAAGCCGTTGAACGACCCGGAGATCCTGGCCACGCTGGCCAGCACCAGGCTTGGCGTGGTGACCGCGGAGAACCACACCATCATCGGCGGGCTTGGCTCGGCCATCGCCGAGAAGATCGCCGAAGCCGGGCTGGGCCGGCGCCTTGTCCGGGTGGGCCTGCAGGACACCTACGCGCACGGCGCCAGCCGCGAGTTCCTCATGCGCGAACACGGGCTGGACGCGTTGGGCATCGTGCAGGCGGCGGAACGCCTTATCGGCCAGCCGCTGGGCATCACCGCGGACGAGCTGGCGGCCCAGGAGCTGGCCCCGGTGGCCGTGACCGCGCGCAACGCGGACTCGCTGTGATCCCTGCCAAGACGCTCAACGTCTCCGGCGATCGCCTCCGGGCAACCTACGACTTGGCGTTCGCGCTCGACGATGCGCGCGAGCGGGCAGCGGCCATCTCCGTGGAACAGACCATCGAGTTCCCCGCGGACTTGATCGCCGACGACGACATCCGCCTCCACGTCATCGGCCGTGTGGAGTCAGTGGAGCCGGTGAGCGGTAGCGCCACGCTGAGCCGCGCCGTCATCAGCTATGCGGTGGAGGACACTGGCGGCGAGTTGCCCCAGCTGCTCAACGTGCTGTTTGGCAACTGCTCGCTCCTGCCCGGCGTGCGTCTGGTGGGTCTCGACCTGCCGCCCAGCCTGCTGGCCCGCTTCCGGGGTCCTCGGTTTGGCGTGGCGGGTCTCCGCCGCGTCGTGGGCGCCGGCAACCGCGCGCTCCTTGCCAGCGCGCTCAAGCCCATGGGCCTCTCGGCAGACGACCACGCGGCCATCGCAGACACGATGGTCCGTGGTGGCGTGGACATCATCAAGGACGACCATGGTCTGGCCAACCAACCGTTTGCGCCGTGGGAGGAGCGGATGCGCGCCGCGTCTGCCGCGGTCCGTCGCGCCAACGAGGCAACCGGCCGTAACACGCTCTACATGCCGTCGCTCAACGGCCCGGCCGACACGCTGTTTGAGCGGGCGCGGATTGCCAAGGACGCAGGTGTTGGCGGGCTGCTGGTTCTGCCGGGTCTCACGGGCTTTGACGGGATGCGCAAGCTTGCCGATGACGACAGCCTGAACCTGCCCATCATGGGCCACCCCTCGTTCCTGGGCTCGTTTGTGATCAACCCGGACAACGGCATTGAGCACGGGCTCATGCTCGGCACCATCTACCGACTCGCCGGGGCGGATATGACCGTGTTCCCCAACTACGGCGGGCGCTTCTCCTTCAGCCGTGAGGCGTGCGCGTCGATTGCGGCGGCGTGCAGGGCGCCGCTGGGCTCGCTGGCACCTATCTACCCGACACCTGGCGGCGGCATGACCGTGGCTCGCGCGCCGGAGATCCTTGGCTTCTACGGGGCTGACACGTCGCTCTTGGTGGGCGGCGACTTGCACCGGGGCGATCTGCTCGAGAACGTGCAGCGGATGCGCGCCGCGGTGGACGCGGGCA
>CAIXZV010000247.1 GCA_903924005.1 uncultured Chloroflexota bacterium
ATTGACTGGTTCGACTGGCTGGCCGGCGCGACGCCAGCGCAGCGCGCTGACCTGAAGATCATCGAGGGCGGCGCCGGGATCGTCTGGAACCAGCTTGACGACAGCGTGTCGGTGCCGGGGCTGCTGGGGTTGCCCGAATACCCCTGAGACACGCCCGCGAAGCCTTCGGCATCGCCGGTTATCTGGGCTGCGCAGTTGGCTCAGGCCTCGGGCGTGGGGGCCGAGGCGAAACGGCGCCAGCCGCCCACACGATCCACGTTGCCACCGCGTGGACGCACGGGTTGTCCGGGCCCTTGCAGTTGCACCATGACTTGGCGATGAGCCCGCCTGGCCCGCGCTCGATGCGGACGTCGTACGCCCACCGGCCGGCGAAGACCGAGGCAACCCAGTTGTGCTGCTCCACGGCAATCGCCACGCACCCCGCCTCTGCCGCATCCATCGCCTCGCGGACCACCTTCTTGCGGACCGATGGGTAGAGGAACGCCTCAAGCTCCCTGTCGGGCGCGACGACCCGGCTGGGCACGTCGGGAACGTCCCAGTAGGGGCCCATGTAGTACACGCTCTTCAGGCCGCCGCCGGCCGCCCACGGGCAGAGCCCCTCGTGGCGGAGCGCCTGTCGCTCGCTTGGATAGGGATGCCCGTCGAAGTGCTCGTCTGGCGCAATTGGCTCGGTGGTCCTGCGGCCATACCGCGGGGCAAACTGGCCCACGTGCCCAAGCGCGCAGTGGCCCTGGGCCTCGGGGCTGGCCGGGCGCCCATCGGCCGCGTGCTCCTTGGGCAGGGGCCAGCAGACGGGGCACACCCCAATCCGCGGGAACGGGCTCCGCCCGAAGAAGTCCTGCGTGGGCGGCATCCCCGCAAGACCGTGCCAGAACGCCGAGCGGCGGGCCGGACCGGGCCGAGGAGTCGGAGCCGGCGGCGGGCGCCAGGATGTTGGGCCTCGGCGCGCGGTCCGCGGCTCGGCGTATTGGGAATCTGCGTCCCACCCGGTGCCGCGCTGGCGAGCTGACGCGATGGACGGCTGACCAAGCCCGCGCGACTGGTCGTATCGGAGGCGCCGATCTGGGTCAAGGAGCCACTCGCGCGCCACGTTGAGGGCGGCCATCGCCGCAGTCGTCTGGGTGCCGGAGACGTCCGGGTGCAGGACCTTGGCAACCTGGCGATACGCAGCCGAAACCTCGGCGGCCGTGGCGGTTGGCTCCACGCCAAGGAGGCTGTAGAGGTTGGCTTCGGGCGGGTGGAGTCGAGGGCTCATGCGAATACGGGAACCAGTACGGCGCGACGGCAACTCGCGCGGGCAACAGGCGCGCGGCGTCGGCGCCGTGCGGAGCATACGCGGCTGACCCGGTGGGCCATGTGCCCCGGCGCGCGCCCGCGCACCCTCCCGCCCACAGCCGCGAGCGTGCGTCCTACCAGTCGCTCGTGCTGAGCGTGCGCAGCTGACCTTCGACGGCGTCGCGCATGGCGCCGGGCGTGGCCGGGTGGCGGTGGTCGGCCTCCGCCATGCCGAGGGCGAGCGCCTCCAGAGTGTTGGTAATGACGTCTCGCGCAACCGGCTCCGGCATCCCCCAGGCCCGCGCCTCGGCGAGCAGGTGTCCGCGGGTGATCTCGGTGATCCGCCACTTGCCGCCAACCGGCAGCGCCGCCTGCGTCTGGCCGGGCAGGAACCACGCCGTGGGTGCCACGCCGTAGAGCGGCGATAGGGTGACGGTGCGCAACCGGGCCCGGAGCACGGAGATGTTCTTTGCGTGCGCGTCGGTGTTGAGCAGCGCAACGTTGGTGGTGGTCTGCTCCAGCAGCCGGCGCAGCTCAAGCATCGGCTCCTGGGCGCGCGCCACAAGCATCGCGGCAATACGGACCAGGCTCGCCTCGCGCGGACCGGTGCCGCGCGGATACTTCTGCTCGGGCAACAGACCAAGGATCTGGCGGCCGTCCTCCTGGTGGATCCGTTCAACGGCACGGCCGGTGACGATCCGGTCGTAGCGCTCCACGATGATCACCGGGCGGTGTCCATCTGGCGCCGCATGCTCGGCTGACGCTGTGAGCGTTGCCGCTGACGCCACGGCAAGCGCCCACGCCTCACCCACGGCAAGACCCGGGTAGCGGGCGGGCTCTGGCTTGAGGATGTGCGTGGACACGGCACCCGACAGCGGGAGATGCCAGCGGCCGTCAAGACGCGCGAGGAGCAGCTTCTCCTGTGCGCCGCTAAGCGACAGGCGCACCTCTGTATCAACACCTGCGAACGCGCGGGGAAGCGCGTCCAGACGCCCCCACACGCCCCGGTCATCAAGCGCCTCGTACGAGCCCGAGGCTGGGCGCCGGCCCTCTGGGAGCACGGAGACGGCGCCCGCGCACTCCCACCCGATGGCCGCCAGGAGCCCAAACGTGTCGCCACGCTCAACCTGATGCTCAACCTCCGCGGCGGTCCGCCGGTCCCCCTCGGGGAGCAGGTTGTCAAACCACGCCCGCGTGAACGCAGGGGTCCACGTGGCATCAGCGCCATTGGGCGCGATTGTGAGCTCCGCCACCGCTCCCGGGCTGCGCCGGAACCGCATCTCAAAGCGCCGCCCCAAGCGCGCCAGTGTCCCAACCAGCTCCTCGCCAAGCCAGACGGCGAGTTCGGTGCGGCTCACGAGCCCTTTGTCTCCTCCACGATGGCGTCCTTTGGGGCCACGACAACCTTGCCCCCGAGGATAGCCAGGGCGCGCATCGCGACGGTTACCGAGACCGGGCCGCCGCGCTCAAGCGACACAACGGTCTGGCGCGACACGCCAAGCCAGGCCGCAAGCTGCTCCTGTGTGAGCCCTCGGTCCGTGCGGAGCTGTTTGATCCCGCGGCCGAGACCAGACGCGTCGTAGGCATCGTGCAGCATGTGGTCGCTCCCGTTGTCGATTGTGATCGACATTTGGCGACAGATGGTCAATGTCGACTATGTTTGACAATGCCCCCTATTAGTCGTGATGTCAACCACGTTCGACATTGCCAACTCCCCCCGGCCAACCTACGCCAGCGAGTACAGCCTGGTGAGCGGCAACGCAGTCGCCGGCTGCGAGTCCACGAGGCGCCCGTCAATGGTGACGGAGCCGTCCTGGTGCACGCGGACGTTGGGGCACAGACTGTTTGCCACAAGGCTGCGCTTCGTGAGGCCGCGGCAGTCCCTGACGGGCTCCAGCAGACGCCCGCCGCGAGCCGACCGGGCCGCATTCGAGTGCATGGCTGCTTCGGCGGCAAACACAAGCCCAAGCGATCGCGGCGCCCGGCCCTCGCCCCCAAACATCGCCCGGTACAGCTGCGGTTCCGCGGAGCGCGTTGTGGCGTTGCCGTCGCCCACGAGGCCCCAGGCCACGAAGCCGCCCTTGACCACCATCTGCGGCTTGGCGCCAAAGGAGTCCGGCCGCCACAGGACGATATCGGCCATCTTGCCGGGCTCCAGCGAGCCAATCATGTGGCCCATGCCGTGGGCGCGGGCCGGGTTGATGGTGATCTTTGCCAGATAGGCCAGCAGCCGGGCGTTGTCATTGCGACCGGTGGACCCGTTGAGCTGCTTCATCCGGTGCGCGGTCTGCCAGGTCCGGATGCCCACCTCGCCAATCCTGCCCATGCCCTGGGAGTCAGAGCCGATGATGGGGATGGCGCCAAGATCGTGGAGCTCCTGCTCGGCAGCGATGGTCCCGTTCCTGACGCGGTCGCCGGCGGCCGCCCGGTCCTCGGGGAGACCCGGGTTCCCGCGGTGGACAATCATGATCATGGACGCCTGCTCGGCCGCGGTGCTCACCGTGAACGGCAGCGTAGGCGTGGTTGAGGATCCCAGCACGTGGGGCTGCGACACGATCTCCAGCGTATTGGGGTGCCCGCCGCCGGAGCCCTCCACGTGGTAGGCGTGGACCGTCCGCCCGCCGATTGCGGCAATCGTCTCGGCCAGCTCGCCCGCCTCATTGAGCGAGTCGGTGTGCATGGCCACCTGGACGTCGTGGGTGTCGGCGACGCTCAGCGCCGCGTCGATGATGGACGGGTAGCCCCCTGGATCCTCGTGGACCTTGAAGCCGGACACGCCGGATTCGAGCGCCTGCTCCAGCGCGTCGTGGTCACGAACGGCGCGGGCAAGAAACGCAACGTTGATGGGCCACGCCTCAAAGGCGTCAACCATGATCTCGAGGTTGCGTGACGGGGCGACGCCCTGATCAAAGACGCCGCCGTACCCCATGCTCACAAGCGTGGTGGTTCCAGCCGAAAGCGCGGCGGGCACCACGCTTGGCGTTGCCAGGTGCACGTGGCTGTCAACGATGCCCGGCGTGGCGATCATGCCCTCACCGGGGATGACGCCGGTGTGGGCGCCCAGGATCATGTCCACGTTGTCCACGACGTCCGGGTTGCCGGCCCGCCCAATCCCGACGATCCGGCCGTCCTTGATGCCGATGTTGGTCTTGATCACGCCCAGGACCGGGTCGAACACCACCACGTTGCTGATCAGCAGATCCAGCGCGGATGCGCGGTTGAGCCGGCTGGTGGACAGCATCCCGTCCCTCAAGGTCTTGCCAAACCCCGCCAGGACCTCGTCGCCGTAGCTTGTGGCGTCGTCCGTGACCTCAAGGTACAGGTCCGTGTCGGCCAGGCGGATGCGGTCTCCTGTGGTGGGGCCGTAGAGGCGCGCATAGGTGGCGCGGTCAAGTTCAAACGGCATCGGGGTCGCCTCCAAGGAAACCGCGTTCACCGGCAAGGGCCAGCGCGTCTGCAAGACGTTCCGGGGTGGTGGGGCCATCGCAGAGGCCGTTGAAGCTCCAGGCGATCCGGTCGCCCGCAAGGGGCACCAGCCGCACCTCGCGCTCCTCGCCGGACTCCCACTGCACGCGACCGCCCGCGGGGATGTCCAGACGCAGGCCAAACGAGGCAGCGCGGTCAAAGATGAGGCGGCGGTTCACTTCAAAGAAGTGGAAGTGCGAGGAGACCTGCACCGGCCACTCCGAGGTGTTCCTGACCTTGATCACGACCACCGGGCGGCCTTCGTTGATGGTGACGGCGCCCTCACCCAGCAGCACTTCGCCGGGGCGCCGGGGGGTCTGCGGCTCGGCCATCAGACGATGGGCCGATCAAGCACGATGAGCTTGGTGCCCTCCGGGAAGAGCGCCTCCACCTGCATGCCAGCGAGCATCTCCGGCACGCCCTCCATGACGTCGTCACGGCGCAGGAGAGCGCCTCGCACGCACGCCTCCTCGTAGGAGACGCCGTCGCGCGCGGCCTCCAGGACCTCGTCGCAGATGAGCGCCACCGCCTCCGGATGGTTGAGCTTGAGTCCGCGGGCACGTCTGCGTCTGGCCAGCTCGGCCGCCGTGAACACCAGCAGGCGGTCCTGCTCCTTTGGGGTCAGGCGCATGGTTGCTTCCTTCCTGCATCAGTTCGTGCCGCCGGGCGTCCCAACAGGATCGCATCCGCAGCGCCGTTCGTCGCGGGTTGCTCAACGGCGTCCTGCGGCCGACAGGCCCGGTCCCCGGCGAACCACGCCCGGTACGATGGCCAGGCGTCGTCCCAAGGCCGCACCAACCCGGAAGGCAAGCCCGCCAGTGACGTCCAACTCCAGCGCCGATGACCGCGATGCCGCGATCCGTCGCGCCCGCTCGCTGTTCCTCGACGACACAAACGCCCACGGCTGCGCCGAGTCCGCGATGGTTGCCCTTGCGTCAGCGTTTGGCCTCCCAGACGCCGAGGATTCGTCGGCGGCGATGGCCTTCAACGGCGGGATCGCGTACAGCGGGTCCACCTGCGGGGCCATCACCGGCGCCGCCGTCGCGCTGGGGCGGCTGGCAGGAGCCCGTGTCGCCAACCATGGCGAGGCGAAGCGCACCGCGCGGAAGCTGACGCAGGCGCTCATCGCGTCCTTCGACGCCGAGTTTGGGGCCACGACGTGCCGGGTGCTCATCGGTCTGGACCTCGCCACCGATGCCGGCCACCGCGCCTTCATCGAGGGCGGCGTCTGGCGGGGCGCGTGCATGCGCCAGGTGGAGTTTGTGGTGGGCTCGCTCGCCCCGCTCGCCAACGAGTCGGCATGGCTTGAGCGGGTGCGCGCCGTTGAGGCCGACAACGCCTGACCGCGCCTTCAGGGCCGCGACCGGCGCCCCGTCGCCACAGGGTCACCCGCCGCGACAATGCTCGCGGGGCTTCCTTGGCCAAACATCGCCACGTATTATCGATGATCCGGGACCACCGCCCGCCGCCAGACGGCGGGCGATCCCGCTGGAGGAGTCTGAGGGTATGGAATCCAAGCGCCATCGAGGTTGGCGCGCAGCCGCGCTCATCGCGATGTTGTCCATCGTCGCGACAGCCTGCGGCAGCTCAACCGCCACCCCCGCGCCCACCGGCACTGCGCCCACGGCCGCACCCACCGGTGCCGCGCCTTCCAATTCGGCCCAGCCGTCGGCCACCACCGCTGCCGGGCCCACGATGGGCGGCAAGATCGTCACCGCCATCGAAGGCGAGCCTGCGTCCGTTGACCCGGCGTTTGACTATGACTTCGTCTCGGGCCTGGCCACGTCAAGCATCACCGAGCCGCTCCTCGTCTTCTGCGAGAAGGACACGAAGGTCTGCCCCAACCTGGCCGAGTCCTACACGATCAGCCCAGACGGCCTGACCTACACGCTCAAGATCCGCCAGGGCGTCAAGTTCTCTGACGGCTCCCCGATGACCGTGGAGGACGTCCTCTTCAGCCTCAACCGGATCCGCGATCCCAAGCTTGCGTCCTACGTGGGCTGGATGCTGGCCAAGGTGAAGGACGTGCAGGCCCCCGACGCCACGACGGTGGTGATCACCCTGTCCGAGCCGGATGCGCTGTTTGAGTACGCACTCGCGTCCACCGCCGCGCACGTGGTCAACAAGGCGTTTGTGACCAAGGCCGGCAAGGACTACGGCACCCCCGCCGTGGGCTCCATCGGCACGGGCCCCTTCACGCTGGCTGAGTGGAAGACCGGCGACTACCAGCGTCTGGTCCGCAACGACAACTACTGGAACAAGGCCAACGGCGGCCCATACCTGGAC
>CAIXZV010000248.1 GCA_903924005.1 uncultured Chloroflexota bacterium
AGTCGTTCAATCGGAAAGAAGGTGCCACTGAACAGGAACAGCGGCGTGATGCCGAAGCGCCAGATGGAGTTGAAGGCGTTCGTGTCGCGCTGACTCGCCATGAAGGCGGCAATCGGCGTGGCGAACGCGAGCGCGGTCAGCGTGGCTACCGGGATGACGAGGATCAGGCCCACCGACCGGGCGGCCCCGAAGACCACGATGACAACCGCGAAGATCGTGCCGACAAGGGTGGCGTGCACGGTGAGCCAAGCGATGAAGCCGCCGACCACCGCTGCGGGCGTAATGGGCGTGGCGTGCATGGCGTGGAAGCGGCGGGTCCAGCGGAAGCCCGACATGACCGGGAACGTGGCCTCGGAGGCCGCGCCCTGCATGATCGTGGAGATCAGGAGCCCAGGCGCAAGAAACTGCAGGTACGGGATCCCGACGCCGCCGCCTGACCCGTTGTCCACAAAGCTCCCCAGTCCCACGCCCATCGCCAGCAGGAAGAGGGTGGGCGTGGCGAAGTTGCCGAAGACGTTGCCGCGCCAGGTTCGCAGGTAGAGGATCCGTTGGTGCTCGAAGACGGCGCCGACGGACGCGAGATAGCCGCTGTTGGGTCGGGCTGCGGAGGGGGTCGCGACGGCCATCGTCGTCAGTCCACCAGGGTGCGGCCAGTGAGCCGCAGGAAGACGTCCTCAAGGGAGCTGCGCCGCACCAGCACCGTCTCAACCTTGAGCCCGCGGGCGTGGACCTGGGCCGCCACGGCCTCGCCGTCCTCCGAGTAGACCAGGACGCGGTCCGGCAGCTTGTCGATGCGCTCGCCCAGCCCGTCCAGCTCCGCACCAAGCGTCTCCTGCACGCCCGTGGGGAAGCGCAGCTCCGTGACCTCGCGGGATGAGTAGCGCTCGATGAGCGAGCGGGGCGAGCCCTCGGCCACGATCTTGGCCTTGTCCATGACGACAAGCCGGTCGCAGAGCTGCTCCGCCTCGTCCATGTAGTGCGTGGTCAGGACCAGCGTCACGCCGCGCTGCTTGAGCCGGTACAGCCGCTCCCACAGCAGGTGCCGCGCCTGCGGGTCAAGACCCGTGGTGGGCTCGTCAAGCAGGAGGATCGACGGCTCGTTGATCAGGGCGCGGGCAATCGTCAGCCGGCGCTTCATGCCGCCCGACAGCGGCTCCACCTTGTCCTTGGCGCGCTCGCCAAGCTGGACGAAGTCGAGCAGCTCGAGGGCGCGTCTTGTCGCCTCGGCGCGGTTGAGCCCGAAGTAGCGCCCGTAGATCACGAGGTTGTCGCGGACGGTCAGCTCCGTGTCCAGCGAGTCCTCCTGCGGCACCACGCCAAGCCGGCCGCGGATGCGCGGGCCGTCCGTGGTGGGGTCCAGACCCAGGATGCTGAGCTTGCCCTCCGTCACGGGCGACACGCAGCCGATCATCCGCATGGTGCTGGTCTTGCCGGCGCCGTTTGGGCCAAGAAAGCCGAAGCTCTCGCCGGGCGCGACATCGAAATCGATGGCGTCAACGGCGGTGAACGTGCCAAACCGCTTGGTCAGGCCTCGGGCGGAGATGAGGGGCGCCTGGGCGGGCGCGTCGGCGTGTGCGGTGTCAGTCATGGGCCCCTGGATGCTACCGCCGTTGGGCGCTTGGGGTCTCGCGACGATTGCGGCGACGCGTTCTCGTTGGGCGGTCCACAATGCCGCCGTGAAAGCCCCCGCCGTCGTTGCATGTGTTGTCGCGACCGTGCTGCTTGTGGCCGCCTGTGGCGCCACGCCAGCGCCGGCGACCCCGGGCGCGACCACGCTCGCCATCCCGTCAGCGGCCCCATTGGCGGCCGCGCCGTCTGCCATCGCAGCCCCAACGCCAACCCCTGAACCCACCGCAACGCCCGGGCCGCTCGCCGCCAGCTACCCCATCGTCGCCAGCTGTGCGGCGTCGGCCGTGCCGGAGGCGGCGCCTGTCACGACACCCAACACGTCGAAGAAGGCAATCGCGCTGCGCGTGCCAATCCTGATGTACCACCGCATCGTGCCGGTAGCGGAGGCGGGCGATTCGATGCCGGGGTTGGTGGTCCCGCCGGAGCGGTTCGCCGCACAAATGGACGCGCTGGCCGCCGCGGGCTGGCACACCATCACCATGGCGACGCTCGGCGCGGACCTCCAGGCTGGCGTGGAGCCAGCCGCCAAGAGCTTCGTGATCACCTTTGATGACGGGTACGACGACGGCTACACCTACGCCCTGCCCATCCTGCAGGCGCACGGCTACGTGGCCACCTACTACGTGATCCCCGGTCGGTTTGACAAGCATGCTTTCCTCACGTCCGATCATGTGCGCGCCCTCGCCGGGGCGGGGATGGAGATTGGCGACCACACGCTCAACCACGTGCCCATTGGGATGCGGCCAATCGCCACGGCCTCGTACCAGGTTGAGGCGGCCGCAGCGCGGATCGCGCAGGTCACGGGGCAGTGGCCGGCGTCCTTTGCGTACCCGTTTGGGTCGCAGAGCGCACGAGCCCGACAGGTTGTCGCGGCGTGCGGCCAGATGCGGACCGCGGTCATCGAGGCGCCGCCAAAGGTGATCGTGCCGGCGTCGCCGGGTGCATCGGGCGGACCAACGCCATCGGCCGCGCCATCAGCAGCGCCCAGCGCCGATCCCTCCGCCTCGCCTGGGGCAACACCGGCACCGCCTGCGCCCACGCCCGCGCCGTCGAAGCGGCCTGCGTTCCCGCCGGTCTTCGAGACCTGGGCCAACCGCTTCGAGCTGCCGCGACTGCGGATCTCGCCAAGCGTGTCGCCCGAGTGGCTGGTTGCGATGCTGGCGCCGTACGCCTGAGGCTTCGGCCTAGGTTCCGGCGGTGCGTCCGGCCTCGCCGGTGAGGTACTTGTCCTCCATCTCCCAAGCGTGGTCGAGGAGGTGGTACGCGGTGCGGCGGATCGTGAACTGCAGCGTCCAGCTCCGGGCCATCACTCCGCGGGCGCTGGCTTCGCGGATCCCGTCCACGTAGGCCTCGCGGTGCCCGGCCAGCCCGTCGGGCGTCAGCAGCTCCTCAAACGGCGTGGCGACGCCAACCTTCTTGGTGAACTCGTGTGTCTCCGCGAAGAGCGTGTGCCGCACGATCTTGGTCCGGTCGCGACCGCCGCCGCGCGGGCCTGAGCGCATCTCGGCCGAAACGCGCAGGGCCGTCGCGTCGAAGTACGCCCAGCAGGCGCGGAGTAGGGCAGTCTTGCGCTCGAGCTCGGCCGCGGTCATGGGCAGATATTCGGGCGCAGCCGAACGCATCGAGATCCCGTGGAAGTCCGTTGAGCCCGTGCCCTCGACGCGCTCAACCACGCGCACGTCGGTCGCCGCCTGGAATTCATCGGCCAGCCCGGCCAACTCGGCCACCTTGGCGTAGCGCGGCCGATACGCCGCAAGCACTGCGAGTGCGTCCGCCTCGGACAGCGAGTTGCGCTCCCAGCCGATCCAGTCAAAGGCCGAAGCGACGACCTTCTTCTTGCCGCTCTCGACCATGACCCGGACGATCTCGGTCATCGCCGCCTCCGTGTTGGGATGCTCCTTGAGGGGCGGAGTATCGCCGACCCCGCCCGATGACTCTCGCCTCGCAATGTGTGCGGGAATGACACCCGGCCGCAAGCCACCCGGCCGGCAGCGCGTCGGCGGTCCGCTACTTCACCACGGCGATAGCGCCCGTCGAGGCGTCCACATCGATGGCGGTGCCGAATCTCCAGATGGTGCCCCCGCTGCTCGCGTCCGGACCCGGAACGCCGAGCGCCACCTGCCATCGGTTCGCCTGGCCGCCGGGCAGGATCGAGATGTCCATCTCGACCGAGATGAGTTGCTCGTCGGCTCGTCCCTTGTCCGCGTTCGCTTTGGCGATCGCGATGGCCACCGCCGCGTCGCGGCCAACGCGCGGCACCGCGAGGAACGTCCGGCCGGACCGGCGGTCGACGAAGGCCACGGGCCTGCCGGATCCGGCGTCGACGGTGACCTCGAACGTCGCCGCCGCGGCGGAGTCCGTCCACGACACGACCCACGCCGCCGTGCCGAGGCTGTCGAGAACGGCGGAGGCCGAGGCCCCCGTGATCGAGAGGCCGTGAGCGGACAGGAACTGTGCGGCCGCGGCGACCGCAGCGTCCCGTCCGCCGCCGGGCCCCTGTGGCGGGAAGGTCGGCGCGGGGCTCCACGACGGGGGCTGGCCGTCGGGTCCGGGCAGGATGTCGGGCGCGGCCTCGAACACCTCCACGACCGCCCCCGACGTGCCGTCGACCACCACTGTGCGGGTAGCGTCCGCCAGGATGTAGACGGGAGCCGGGCCGCCCACCGATCCCCAGGCGCCCGTGATCGCGAGGTCTGAGAGACCCGTGAACGCGTCGGCGGCAGCGACCGCCTGTGCCTGGCTCACCGGCCAAGGCGTCTCGGTGGCGCCCGGGGTCGTGCATCCCGGCGACGGCGCGAGCGGATCGCCGCTGGCGGATGCCCCGCCGCAGCCGCTGCCGGGCCGTGCTGTCTGGTCCGGCGAGGTCGACCCAACCGGCGCGGCCCAGCCGCAGGCGCCCGCCAGCACGAGGCACCCGAGGCACCAGGCGACGACGACGGCACGGCTCGCCCTCGATCCTCGGCCCCCCGAGGCCCGGCCTGTACGCGCGGTCCCCATCTGCCCCGCCCTCTGTGTCACCGCTCGGTCGGGCGAGGATCGCCTCCGGCCAGACTCGGCGTCAAGAGCCGACCGGGTCCGCCCGCCCCGAGGCCTGCCGCCGTATCCCGCTCCTGCTGCGACGCGTAATGGCGGTCGTGGGTCCCAGCTCACCACGACCGGGCCGAGACACTGCCGCCTCACCGAGAACGCGCCAGGCTTGAGCGGTCACGCCTGAGGCCCTGTGAACGATTGACGGCCATTCGGGTCCCGCCGAGTGTGACAGCGACCCTGTCTCGGGGCGGCGGGAGGATGGACGCGTGGGAAGCCTGGTCGAACCCGACGCCGCCCAGTGGGCGCTCGTCTCGGAAGTGGCAGGACGCCTGGGTCAGGGGGTCCCGGGGCAGGTGCGCTCCGCTGCCGTGGTCCCGAGGCAGAGGTGCAGCGCGCTGTGGTGGATCGCGCGGAAGGAGAACGGGCCGACGTGGTAGTCCACGGCGAGGGTCTCCCATCCGGCGGGGCCCTGCTGGGGGCTCTGGAGCGTGAGCGCGATCTGCTGCCCGTCGCCGCCCGGCGGGACAGGCCCGGGCAGCGGCGCGAGGTCGGCCGCGAGCAGCGCCTGCTGGTCGGCGGTCAGCGGCCCGAACACCCAGAGGCGCGAGACCCGCCCGGCGCCGGGGCGCAGGAGGAGCGCCTGGGAGACGACGAGGCCGCCGCTCGGGTCCACCGGCGTGATGCGCTCGACCTCGACCGGCCACGGCCAGTCGTCGGGACGGAGCACTGACGAGTAGACGAGGTCCGCGCCCGGCACCGCCCAGTCGGCCTCCGGCCCGTTCCCACCGGGGTTGTTGCCCCAGTCCGACGGCCACATGTCGAGCCAGAGCAGGCCTCCGTCCCTCCACTCGCGGAGCGGGCCGCCGGGGAACCGGGCCACACCCGCGACGTTCAGCGCCAGCGCGGCCGCCATCACAGCCAGAGCGACCGCCGACAGGACCCGCTTCATGTTCCCCTCACGAATGGCGTCTGCTCGGAAGTCTCGCGGCGGGCCGCTGCCAAGTCAAGGGGAGTGAGGTCGTCCGATGGCCCAGCCGGTCTGCGGGTCGGTCGCGTTCCGCGATATCCAGGTCGCCGCGCACGGGATTCGGAGTAGATCCCAGTCGCCTCGCAATGCGTACGCGAATGACACCCGAGGGCGAGCGCCAACCGCCCCGCTCAACGTCCGGCGGGCCTGAGCCCGGACAGGTGGGTCTCCGCTTCGTGGCGCTTCTCCACGGCCTCGGCGAGGCTGTCCGCCACCCACAGGACGGCCCTGTCGCGCAGCACCGCGCCCGTCCCGTCGACCTGCTCGTACCGCACGACCAGGGACCACCTCCCCCGCTCGTGCGGCGTCCCGTCCGGCACCAGGTCGAGCTCGAGGCTCCGGCCGACCCGCGCCGCCTCGTCGAGGGGGAGCCAGTCCCCGTACCCGAACAGCTCGGCCTCGGGCACGCCGCGCGCGAGGCCGACCAGGGCGCGGCCGGAGACCACCCGCCGGACGCGGCCACGGGCGTCCTCCTTCGCCAGCTGGATCTCGGCCATCGCCGCCTGGTGCGGCGCCATGCCCTCGATTCGCTCGCGGACCACCGCCAGCGCGCCGCCCATGTCGTCGGTGACCACGGTCTCCCGCGACCGCTGGCGGACCAGGTACCTCAACGGCGGCGTCCCAATCTGTCCCAGCCGCGAGCAAGGTTCCACAGACCGGCAAGCGTCACCACCAGCCAGCCGAACAGCCTCATCACCGGCGGCTGCGGCGCCTCTAGGAGGAACCAGACAGCGAACAGGAGCGGCGGCAACGCGAAGGCCGACGCGAAAAGGAAGAACGGGACCAAGCGCCTCACCGGGAAGAGGATACGCGGCGGACGAACGTCACTCCGGCCTCGCAATGCGTGCGGGAATGACACTAGAGCCCAGGCCCCGAGGGTCACGCCCTGGCGTTCGGCGACTTGGGCATGCGCGCGACCAACGGCACCTTGACCTCAGCCGTCGTGTGGCTGACGATCCAATCTCGAACCCGGCCCAGAGCCCGTCAGAACGCGAGGCCTCAGTGGACTCCCTACAAACGACCATCACCGCCTATCCGGTCCCGACCCTTCTCGTGGTCGCCGCCGTCGTGGTTCTCAGCGGCCGGATGCGCGCGCAGTGCGCCTGGGGGACGCTGCGGGAGCTCGCGGTGGTGCTCGCGTGCTACCTGTTCGCGTTCGTCGTCATCTCGTGGGCGGACGGCGATGAGACCCGGATGTGGCTCCTCGCGGGCGTCCTGGCGGTGATCGCGGTCGGGGCGGTCGTGCGCATCGTGGGAAAGCGGTCGCGGCGGCCTGCGCGGTAACTGGCGCTGCTCACGCCCGGCAGGGTCCGCAGGAGCCGACTCCGGGCCGGGGCTCCATCTGGTGGCCCGCTGCGGCAACGGGTGGAGCACTCGCCCTGGTTCAGTAGGTCAGGCGAGATCAGGCGAGCATCGCTATGCGTGCGCGAATGTCACCCGGTCCCGGCGCGGCGCCGCACGGTCTCGATGAGCCGATCCGCCTGCCCCGCGGTGATGGTCCATGGGTTGAACCCCGGGCCGGACCAGCAGTAAAGCCTCTGTCCGCGCTCTTGCGCGACGCGCGCCCAGGCGC
>CAIXZV010000249.1 GCA_903924005.1 uncultured Chloroflexota bacterium
CGATGCCGGTTACGGCCACCACGCCGCCAAACGCGGACACGGGATCGCCGGCCAGCGCGGCCTCCCACGCCGCAAGCAGCGAGCCGCGCTCGGCCGCGCCGCAGGGGTTTGTGTGCTTGACGATGACCACGGCAGGCCCGCGCAGGAGGCGACCCAGCGAGGCGGCAGCCGATGCGTCCAGCACGTTGTTGTACGAGAGCGCCTTGCCCTGGAGCGGCGGCTCCCCGCTTGCGAAGGGCCCGTCGGCAGGACGGGGCTCGCGGTCCGTGCGCCGGTACCGGGCGGCAGGCTGATGCGGGTTCTCGCCGTAGCGGAGCGTCTCCACCTTCTCCATGGACACAGTGAGCACCGGCGGGTACGGGTCGGCGGAGCCGGGCATCCCGGGTTCGGCGGGCAGGTCCACACCCGCGGCGGCCATGCGCGACGGCAGTTCAGCCGCGATCCGCGCGTCATACGCAGCCGTGTGGCGGAACGCCTCCACGGCCAGCGCGGATCGAAGCCCCAGCGGCACGGACCCGCTGGCATCCAGGGCGGCCAGCACCGCGCCATACCGCGCGGGCGACGTGACGATGGCCACGCTCGCGTGGTTCTTCGCCGCGGCGCGGACCATCGACGGCCCGCCGATGTCGATCTCCTCCACTAGGTCGTCAAACGAGAGGCCAGGCTTCCGCGCGGCGGCGGCAAACGGGTAGAGGTTGACGACAACCAGCTCAAACGGGGCGATGCCAAACGCCGCCAGCGTTTCCCGATGGTCCGCGCGGCGACGGTCCGCCAGCAGCCCGGCGTGGACCCGCGGGTGGAGCGTCTTGACGCGCCCGTCCAGCATCTCAGGCGATCCCGTGACCGCGGCGACATCCGTCACGGGCAGACCGGCGTCGCGGAGCGCGTGGGCGGTGCCGCCGGTGGAGATGAGCTCAAAGCCGCGGGCGACCAGGCCGCGGGCAAAGTCCGCGAGGCCTGACTTGTCCGAGACCGACAACAGCGCCCGCCGCGGTGTTGGCACGTGCGCATCGGCGACGGCAAGGTCAAGCAGGGCCCGCCGCGCACCCGGCGCCACGGTCAGCGCGCCCGCCAGCAGCGCCGCCACCGCCGCGGGCAGCAGCCGGTGCTCCACGGGGTGGATCCGCGCGAGCAGCGTGTCCTCGGTGTCGTCCAACAGGACTGGCACCGCCTCCTGCGCCACGATCGGCCCGCCGTCCAGCGTCGCGTCCACCAGGTGCACGGTCACGCCGGTCACAGCCACGCCCGAGGCCAGCGCATCGGCTGCGCCATGGAGGCCCGGGAAGGACGGCAGCAGCGAGGGGTGGACGTTGAGGATGCGCCCGCCAAAGGCCGCCAGGACCGCGGGGCCAATCAGCCGCAGATAGCCCGCCAGCACCACGACATCGGTCTCGACGGCCTGGAGCGTCTCAGCAAGCACGTCGTCCGCGCCGCGCGGGACGAGAATGGTCTCGATGCCCTGGGCTTCGGCCCAGTCAAGCCCCGCGCAGGGCCGATCGGCGAAGACAAGGATGATCTCGCCGCCCAGTTCGCCACGGTCCGCGGTGGCGGCCAGCGCGCGCAGGTTGGACCCGGTGCCCGACACGCCAACCGCGATGCGGCCCGGCCGCCCTGCCTGCCCGCTCACGACGCGCTCCCCTCCTCCAGATATCGCAGCCCGCCGATGGACGCCGATGCCACCACGCGGCCCACGATCCACGCCGGCACGCCGCGGGCCTTCGCCAACTCCACCGTTCGCGCCGCAGCTTCCGCCGGCACCACAACCGTCATGCCCAGACCGCCGTTGAACGTGGCGCGCAACTCGACGTCGCCAATCCCGGCGATCTCGCCCAGGTAGCGCATAACGGCAGGCATCGGCCAACTCGCGGGGTCAACCACCGCGGCCAGATGCGAGGGCAGCGCCCGCGGCGCGTTCCCAGGCATGCCGCCGCCGGTGATGTGCGCCATGCCGCGAACCTCAAAGCCTTCCGCGCCCAAAGAAGCGCGGATCGCCAGCAGGTCCAGCGCATAGATCCGCGTTGGCGTGAGCAGCTCGTCGCCCAGCGTCCCGCCGACGAGCGCCCCGCCCTCAAACGGCGCGTCCAGCCGCAGCCCATGGTCCGCGATGATCCGCCGGACCAGCGAATACCCGTTGGCGTGCAGCCCCGACGACGCGAGGCCGATGATCGCGTCACCCGCCTGCGCCGCAGACCCGTCCAGCAGCCGCGAGCGCTCCCCCACCCCCATGGCAAACCCGGCCAGGTCAAACTCGTCGGGCTCCATGAGCCCCGGATGCTCGGCCGTCTCGCCGCCGGTCAGCGCGCAGCCCGCCTGGCGGCAGCCCTCAGCAATCCCGGCCACCAGCGATGCCACTCGCTCCGGGTCCAGCCGCCCAATCGCGATGTAGTCCAGGAACGCCACGGGCTCCGCACCCGTACAGGCCACGTCGTCCGCGCACATGGCGACAAGGTCGATGCCGATGGTGTCGAGCCTGCCCATTGCCGCGGCAATGGCGGTCTTGGTCCCCACGCCGTCCGTGGACGAGACGATCACGGGCTCCCGATACCCGGCCGGGATGGTGAAGGCAGAGCCAAAGCCGCCGAGGCCGCCCAGGATCTCCGGGCGCATCGTGGACGCCACGGACGCGCGCATCAGCTCAACGGCACGGTCTCCGGCCGCGACGTCCACACCAGCCCTGGCGTAGGCGCTCCGGTCAGCGGCGGTCTTGCCGCTCATCTGCCGCTCACGTGGGCGCAACCTCGGGCTCCTCCTCCAGGACAAACTTGCGGGCGCGGGCGTCGTACGGGACGGGCACTGGGTAGTTGCCGTCAAAGCATGCGAAACAGAACTGCTCATACGGCAGGTCAAGCGCGGCCAGCACGCCCGGCACCGAGAGGTACCCCAGCGAATCCGCGCCGATGAACGCCCGGATCTCCTCCTCGGAGTGGGTCGTCGCAATCAGCTCTGTGGGGATGGCCGTGTCGATGCCGTAGAAGCAGGGGTGGTAGATGGGCGGCGCGCTGATCCGGACGTGGACCTCGCGGGCGCCGGCACGCCGCAGCAGGCCCACGATCTGCTTGGTGGTGGTGCCGCGGACGATCGAGTCGTCCACAACCACGAGGCGCCGGTCCCGGACAACCTCGCGCAGCGGGCTCAGCTTCACGTTGACGCCGCGCTGGCGCATGGCCTGCGTGGGCTGGATAAACGTGCGGCCGCTGTAGCGGTTGCGGACCAGACCGTCGCGGTACGGGATGCCGGAGGCCTCCGCGTAGCCGGCTGCCGCCGGTCCGCCCGTGTCCGGCACGGGCATCACCATGTCGGCTTCAACCGCGTGCTCGCGCGCCAGCTGCATCCCCATCTGGCGACGCGCCTCGTAGAGGTTGCGCCCCTCCATGTAGGAGTCTGGCCGCGCGAAGTAGATGAGCTCAAACACGCACAGCGCGGGCGTTGCCTTGGCGTACTGGATGGACACGGGCTCGCGCCCGGGCTCAAGCACCACCATCTCGCCCGGCGCCACGTCGCGCACAACCTCTGCGCCAACGATGTCGAGCGCAGCCGTCTCGGACGCGAGGATCCAGCCAGCAGTCTTCGTCTCGTCGTCAGGCTCGGGCAGGCGGCCAAGCACAAGCGGCCGGAACCCGTGGGGGTCGCGGACGCCGATGACGCGCCGCTCGTCGAGGACCACCAGGCTGAAGGCGCCCTTCACGCGTGGCAGGACGCGCCGCAGGGCCACCACTGTGTCCAGCGCGGGCTCATCGGCGAGGATGGCGGTGAGCAGCTCCGTATCCGTGGTGGCCGAAAGGCGGCTCTTGCCGCCATCGAGCTGGGCGAGCAGCTCGCGCGTGTTGACGAGGTTCCCGTTGTGGCCGATGGCGATGGATCGGCGCGGGCCAAGCCGAAGCGTTGGCTGGGCGTTCTCCCAGACCGTGGAACCCGTTGTGGAGTACCGGCAATGGGCCACGGCCAGATCGCCCGTGAGCGACGGGATCCGCCGCTCATCAAGCACCTGGGCCACCATGCCCAAGTCCTTGTAGATCATCAGGTGGCCCGCATCGGCCACCCCGACGCCCGCGGACTCTTGCCCGCGGTGCTGCAGCGCAAAGAGCGCAGTTGCGGCGGTTGCTGCCGCCTCATGGCCGCGGCCTGGCAGCACTACCCCAACCACGCCGCACATCAGCCCGCAACCTCAAGACCGGGCAGCGCGGCGCCGCTCGCAGCGGCACCGTCTGTTTCATCGCCGCCCTCCCAGCCAAGGGCTCTGGGCAGCCCGTGCTCCCAGGCGTGGCGCAGGTCCGCCACGGGGACGTCAAGGGCGTCGGCGATCCGGCTCCCCCGCTCCTCCGCAGCGCCCGTGGCGCCTTCGCCGGCAAGCTCAATCAGCAGCGCCTTGCCACCGGTTGTGCCAAGCGTGTGCACCGGAAGCCCGTACTGGCGGGCCAGCAGCTCAAGGGACGGAACGTGGCGCGGCGCCACCTCCACGACAAGCCGTGACGGGCTCTCGCCAAAGAGCGCAATCGCGGGCGAGTCGCCCACGCCCAACCGGAGCGTGGCACCCCGGTCACCCCACATGGCCATC
>CAIXZV010000250.1 GCA_903924005.1 uncultured Chloroflexota bacterium
AGGCGGGCTCCGAGGTGTCGGCGCTGCTGGGCCGCATGCCGTCCGCGGTGGGCTACCAGCCCAACCTCGCGACGGAGATGGCGCAGCTCCAGGAGCGCATCACCTCCACCAAGAAGGGCTCCATCACGTCGCTGCAGGCCGTGTACGTGCCCGCGGACGACTACACGGACCCGGCGCCGGCCACCACGTTCGCCCACCTTGACTCGACGATCCGCCTTGAGCGCGCCATCGCCGAACTTGGTATCTACCCCGCGGTTGATCCGCTGACGTCCACCTCGCGCGTGCTTGACCCGCTCATCGTGGGCGCGGAGCACTACGACGTGGCGCAGGAGACCAAGCGCGTCCTCCAGCGCTACCGCGACCTGCAGGACATCATCGCCATCCTCGGCATCGACGAGCTGTCCGAAGAGGACAAGGCGCTCGTCAACCGCGCACGGCGTCTGCAGCGCTTCATGAGCCAGCCGTTCACCGTGGCCGAGGTCTTCACGGGTCGCCCCGGGAAGTACGTCTCCATCAAGGACACGGTTGCCTCCTTCAAGGAGATCCTCGAGGGCAAGGCCGACACGCTCCCGGAGCAGGCCTTCTTCCTTGCCGGAACCCTGGACGACGTTCGCGCCAACGCCGCCAAGCTGGCTGGCTGAACAACGTGAAGAACCTCCGGCTCTCGCCGGCCGCCTCCGCTCGCTTCACGTGGCCTTCGGCCCCGAGGCGGTCGCGTCGGTCGTCGGCTGCGCCGGAGGAGTGGTCTTTCTCCTCCCTCCAGCCGGTCTCTGCGGGCGCTCGCCGCCTGCAGGGTGTCGCGCTTGGTTCGATGGGGAGTTGGGTCATGACCCGCGCCGCCGCAGGCCGGCAGGAGCGCGAGCGATTTGGCGCCGAAGGCGACGTCCAAGCGAGCGCGACTGGCGGCCGGAAGGCCGCGCAAGAAGAGGGATTGAACTGATGCCGCTGCACCTTGAGATCGTCACGCCGGAGCGGCTGGCGTACTCGGACGACGTGGACATGGTCCTCGTCCCGGGCGTTGACGGCGAGCTGGGCATCCTCCCGCACCACACGCCGCTTGTCAGCCTCCTCGGGGTGGGCGAGCTCAAGATCCGCAAGGATGGCGACGAGGAGAGTTTCGCCATCGTCGGCGGCTTCCTGCAGGTCCGCCCCGACAAGGTTGTTGTGATGGCGGAGACCGCAAGCCTCGCCTCGGAGATCGACCTCGAGAAGGCCCAGGAGGCCCGCCGTGAGGCGGAGCGCGCGCTCGCGTCCGGCTATCACGAGGGCGCCGACTTGTTGGCCGCCCGGGCCACCCTTCAGCAGGCGCTGCTCCACGTTCGGGTTGCCGAGCGCCGACACCGCGAGGGTCCGCGCTCGCGCGGCTAGCGGATGGCTGACGCCCGGCCGTTCCACTGGGAATACCGACCCGAGCCGGCTGCGCCTGAGGCGTTCCGCATCGAGGGCGGTGCACCGCTGCGCGGCACCGTTGCCGTCAGCGGCGCAAAGAACGCTGCTCTCAAGCTCCTCGCCGCCGCTGTCCTAACCGGCGAGCGCTGCCGATTTGAGAACGTCCCCGAGATTGAGGACGTCCGTGTGATGGTCCAGGTGCTCACCGACCTGGGCGTCGTGGTGGACCACCCCGCGCCCGGCGTCTATGAGGTGGCGGCTGGGGATGTGGACTGGCTGTTCATCCCCCTTGAGGCTGCCGCCAAGATGCGCGCCTCGTTCATCCTGCTGGGCCCGCTGCTCACCCGGTTTGGCCGCGTGATCATCAGCAACCCGGGCGGTGACCGCATCGGCCGACGCCCCGTCAACCTGCACGTGGACGCGATGCGGGCGCTGGGCGCCGAGATTGATTACCGAAACGGCTACTACTACGCGCAGGCCCCAGGGCGGCTCCGGGGCGGCGAGATCACCTTTCCGCAGGTCACGGTCATGGGCACCGAGAACGCGATGCTGGCCGCCTGTCTGGCCGAGGGCCGCACGGTCATTCACCCAGCCGCGCAGGAACCCGAGATTGACGACCTGATGGCGTTCCTCGTCAAGATGGGTGCCGAGGTTGCAAGGACTGCGCCAGACACCATCGAGGTCCACGGCCAGCGTCGTCTGCGAGGCGCCAACCACCGCGTTGTGCCGGACCGCATCGAGACGGGCACGTTCCTGGTGGCCGCGGCCGTCACCGGCGGCAAGCTCACGCTGGAGAACGCCGCCTGCGAGCACGTGGGCGCCCTGCTGGACCTGTTTGCACGTGTCGGCCTGCCCGTCCGCTGCGAGGGCACCCGCATGGAGGTTGATGCCACAGGGCTGCGGCCGGGCGACCTGCGCGGCCTCGATATCGAGACAGCACCGTACCCCGGGCTTGCCACGGACCTGCAGCCGCCGGTGTGCGTGCTGCTCACGCAGGCAACCGGCGACTCGCACGTCCACGAGGCCATCTTCGAAGACCGCATCGAGTGGTTGGGCGAGTTGCGCAAGCTGGGTGCTACGGTGGACATCGCTGACGCCCACAACGCGGTCATCCGCGGACCGGCCCGGCTCCACGGCGCTGAGGCCTCAATCGGTGATCTTCGCGCCGGCGCCTCGCTCATCCTCGCGGCTCTTGCCGCGGAGGGCACATCGCTCATTCACGGTGCACACCACGTGCACCGGGGGTATGAGAACATCGACCGCAAGTTCCAGCAGCTCGGGGCAACCATCACCCGATCGGCCGATCCGGCCTGACCTGCTGGGTCGCAGCGGCCCCAACCCAACCATCCTACGGCCGCAGCCGCCCGGCTCGGCCGCTCGTCAGCCCGTCACGGAGTAGCATTCCCGCCGTCATGAAGATTGGCATCGACCTCGGTACCGCAAACGTCATCGTCTACGTCAAGGGCAAGGGCATCGTCATCACGGAGCCCTCGGTGGTTGCTGTCAGTGATGACAACCGCATTGTTGCCGTGGGTGAAGAGGCGCGCCAGATGATCGGGCGCACGCCCGGCAACATCTCCGCCATCCGCCCGATGAAGGACGGCGTCATCGCCGACTACGTCATCACGGAGGCGATGCTCCGCTTCTTTATCAACAAGGCGCGCAAGGGAACCATGGGCTTCTCGCGCCCTGAAGTGATGATCAGCGTTCCCGCGGGCGTCACGTCCGTGGAGAAGCGGGCCGTCCGCGATGCCGCCCTCAAGGCGGGCGCCAAGGAGGCGTACCTCATCGAGGAGCCGCTGGCCGCCGCAATCGGCGCGAACGTGCCCATCAGCGGGCCGTCGGGGAACATGATCATCGACATCGGCGGCGGCACCAGCGAGATCGCCGTGATCTCCCTGGGCGGGATCGTGGTGAGCAACAGCCTGCGTGTCGGCGGCAACCGCTTTGACGAGGCGATCACCAGCTACATCCGCCGCAAGTACAACCTGATGGTTGGCGAGCGCACGGCCGAAGAAGTGAAGATCCAGATCGGCACCGCGCTGCCGCTTGAGCGCGAGCTGACCATGGAGGTCCGCGGGCGGGACCTGATCGCGGGTCTGCCGCGCACCATCCAGCTCTCCTCGTCCGAGGTGATGGACTCCATTGAGGTCCCGCTCCAGCAGCTGGTTGCGGCGGTTCGCGCGGTCCTTGAGCAGACGCCCCCGGAACTCTCCTCGGACATCATCGACAAGGGCATGGTCATGTCGGGTGGCGGCTCGCTGCTGCGCAACGTGGACAAGCTGCTCACCCAGGTAACCGGCGTGCCGTGCCACGTGGCCGAGAACGCGCTCAACTGCGTGGCGCTTGGCACAGGGCTTGCGCTGGAGCACTTCGACTTCTTCAAGAAGTCCCTCGTCTCTCAGATCTAGTTGGCCGCCGCTGTTGGCTGCGCCTCCACCGGCGGCCTTCCGGCGATTCCAGTCTGCGGACTGAGATCGCCTGCGCATCCGCCGATTGCGGCCCAGCAGCCACGCCCGCTTGACTGCTTGTGGAGGAGGGGCTGAGATGCGGGCGTTTGTTGATCTGCACTGCCACACGTCGGCCAGTTTCGACAGCTTGGCGAAGCCCGAGGCCGTGGTGGCCGCGGCTGCCCGGCGCGGGCTCACGCACCTGGCCATCACGGACCACGACCGGATCGAGGGTGCTCTCCGGGCCCGCGACGCGGCGCCGGACGGTCTGACGGTGATCGTGGGCGAGGAGGTCAAGACCGCCGATGGCGATCTGATCGCCCTCTTCCTTGAGCGCGCTGTTGCCCCGGGCTTGTCCGCCCGCGACACGATCGCCGAGATTCGCAACCAGGGCGGGCTTGTGGGCATTCCCCACCCGTTTGACCGCTTCCGCGGCTCTATGCTCAATGACCCGCGTCTCGAGGCCATCGGCGCACTGGTGGACTGGGTGGAGGCGTACAACGCCCGGATTGTCGGCGGCAGCGGCAACGATCGCGCGGCAGCGTTTGCGCGTGAGCTGGGCCTCCCGGGCGTCGCCGTGTCTGACGCGCACAGCGTGCTGGAAGTGGCTGTCGCCTACACTGCGCTTGACGGCGATCCGAGCACACCCGAAGGGCTGCTCGCCGCCCTCGCCTCCGCCGAGGTGATCCCCGGTCGGGCCTCGTACCTGGTCCGCACGCTGACCCCGGTGGCAAAACTGATCAACCGCGCGCGCGGCAACGTGCGCGTCCCACACCAGCCCGCGGACACGCCGGGCGAACCCGGAGCGCCGCAGCCGTGATGGAACCAGACGCCGAAGCCCTGCTGGAGGGCGACCCAGCCGCTGCGGCGGCCGCTGCGGCGGGCGCTGCGGCGGCCGCCGAGCGCGAGCAGGTCTCGCTGGGTCGTCGTCTTCGCCAGCCCAAGACGATCCTCTCCATCGTTGTCCCGCTGATCATGCTAGCGCTGGCATTTCAGGTAGTCCTGAAGGTTCGCGTCGAGGACGTCGTGTCCGGCGTCTCGCGCGCCAACCCGCTCCTCCTGCTCGCCGCGCTTGGGGTCTTCTACCTGGGCTTCCCGCTGCGCGGTCTGCGTTGGGGCCGGATCCTGCGCGGGACAGGTCTCCGCATCGGCGTCCGCGACTCAACGGAGATCCTGTTCATCTCCTGGCTGGTCAACTGCCTGGTGCCCGCCAAGTTGGGCGATGTCTACCGGGCATACCTGCTCAAGATCAACAGCCCCGTGTCGCTCTCGCGGACATTTGGCACGGTCTTCATCGAGCGGATCCTGGACCTGTTCGCCATCGCCATCCTTGGCCTCGGGGCCGGCTTCTGGAGCTTCCGGACGGGTTTCCCGCCGGCTCTCCAGTTTGTCGCCGCGCTTGGTGTTGGCGTCGTGATCGTGCTGGGCGTGCTGCTCCTGAGCATGCGCAACTTTGGGCGCCAGATCCTCACCAAGCTGCCGCTTCCGCACCGCTTCATCGAGTTCTATGACCGCTTTGAGGAGGGCGTCTTCGGCGCAGTTGGTGTGCGCCAACTGCCGCCCCTCGTCGCCCTCACCATTTGCATCTGGGCAACCGAGGGCGTCCGCCTCTGGATCGTCGTCCAGGCGCTTGGCTTCCCGGAGGCAAACCTCGGCATCTCGGGCGCATTCTTTGTTGCGCTGATCGGCTCACTGCTCACCGCAGTGCCGCTGAGCCCGGCCGGGCTAGGTCTGGTTGAGGCGGGGATGGTGGGCGTGCTGGTGGCGGCGTATGGGATGCCGGTCACCGAGGCCACGACGATCGCGCTGGTTGACCGTGTGATCAGCGTCTTCTCGATCATCGTCTTCGGCGCCATCGTTTACGCCCTGTCCGGCAAGCGACGCGGTGCTGGACTCACGCAGCCGGCGGGGGCTCCCGCCATCGAGACTCCGGCAGGCTGACGCCACGGGGCTGCCCTCAAGCGCCCGGGGCAGGACCATCGGGCCGCCGATCGGTCAGGCTCCGCCCGTACCAACGGGGGATGGGTGGGCCGGGGCTGATGTCAGACACTACTGACAACCCGCAGATTGGCTGTGGGTGTCAGTGCAAGGCGACGATGACGACCGACAACGGACGCGCCTTCAACGAGTGGCTGCGGGCAGAGCTCAAAGCGAAGAAGATGTCGCAGCGACAACTTGCGCAGCGCTCTGGCGTGGACCACTCCACCATCTCGCGGCTCATCCGGGGTGACCGGATGCCGTCGCTGGGTACCGCCACGCGTCTGGCCCGCGGTTTGCGCGAGATCCGTGACGACGCGGACGCTCAGGCGGCACTCGGGATTGTCGTCGGCACGGTCACCGCTCCGCAGAACCCCACCGCGCGGGTTGAGTACGCGCTCCGCGCCGATGAGGGTCTGAGCGAAGCGCAGGTCCGCCAGGTCATGGAGTACTACCTCGCGGTTCGCCTGCGGCGCTTTGGCCGCACGTACACGAGCATCGGCCACCCTGAGACGCCGAGCGCGTCTGCTTCGCAATCGATGCGTGGCCCCGTGGAGGTTGCCCACGGCCGCACGCCGGGTCTGGTCAGCGTCACCGCGACACCGCTCGTCCCGCGATCACCGCAGCCGCGCCAAGCGGTGCAGCGGCCGCCGGCCCGCCCGCCGCTCCGGTCCAACGGCCGACCCTAGTCCGCCTCAGCCAGCGCCGGGCGCGTCATCGGGCTCTGGGGGCGCTGCACTCCGCGCCCGCCGCGTTGCAAACGCCTCAGGCGGGAGCGTGTCAACCTCCCGTCCCGCCGCCATGTCCCGAGCCCGAGCGAGGTTGACCACGTCCCAGCCCTCCTCCATGCCGGGCGTCTCTAGCACGTACGCCACACCGTCAAGCGCAGGATGGGAGAGCATCCGTCCGAGGCCCGCAGCGCCAATCCGCCCTGCGCCAAGGTGCTCGTGGCGATCTGCACGCGACCCGGGCTCAGAGCGCGAGTCGTTGAGGTGGACAAGGCGCAGACGCTCCAGGCCCACCGCCGCGCCAAACTCGTCCACCATGTCGTCCACGCCCGCAGCTGTGTCGATCCGGTATCCCGCGCCCCACAGGTGAGCGGTATCGAGGCAGAAGCCTGTGCGCTCCCGCGGCAGGCCGACGCCGCTCAGTGCCGCGTCAATCGCGGCAAGCTCACCGATGGTGGAGCCGAGCCCAAACCCGCCGCCTGAGCCGTTCTCGAGCACCAGGGTGACGCCCTCGCTCGCGTCGCCCGCAAGGTCGAAGACCCGCCGCAGCCCCGACGCCAGCCGGCTGATGCCGGCCTCCGTGCCTTCGCCGCGGTGTGATCCGATGTGGACGTTGACGATGGCCGCGCCGTATGCGGCCGCTACGGTGAGTTCGCCCGCGAGCAGGTCCAAAGAACGCTCGTAGACCGAGGCGTCCGGCGCCGCGAGGTTCACCAGATACGGCGCGTGGATCACGAGCGGCGCGATGCCGTGGTGCGCCAGCCGCTCGCGGAACGGCGTCAACTCGGGCGGAAGGGCTGCACGCCGGCGCCAAGATGTCGGGTTGTCGCTGAAGATCTGGAGCGCCGTCGCGCCGATCTTGGCAGCCCGATCGGCAGCCCGAACCATCCCGGCGCCAAGCGGCAGGTGGGCTCCAAGCGGACGACCGTTGGCAAGCATGGAGGGAGCCTACCCGCCGCGGGCGCTGAACGCCGTGAGGGCGGGTCAGGCGCCCTTGTCCTCCGGGTGCTCCCTCGCCGCCTCGGCTCGAGCAGCAGCCTTGCGCTCAGCGCGCGCTGCCACTTCGTCTGCGTCCAGGACGCGTGCGCGCTCCTCGCCACCCTCGGGTTCGTGGGCGGCCTTCGCCTCAATCTCCTCGGCGCGGATCCGCGCGAGAAAGCCGAAGTTTGGGAGTGACATCCTCTAGCCCCTACTTGGGCGCGCGCCGCGACTTCGTGTACTCGCCGCCCACGGCAGGCTCAATCAGCCCAAAGTCGCCGTCCTTGCGCCGATACAGGACCGCAACCCGCTCAGTCTCGGCGTTCACGAAGACGTAGAAGTCGTGACCGAGCTCCTCCATGGCGCCCACGGCATCCTCCTCGAACATCGGCTCGATGGCGAAGCGCTTGGTCTTCACGATCTTGCGCTCGCGTGTGCCATCAGCGGTGCCGTCCGCGATCTTGCGGAGGATGTTCTTCTCCTCCTCGGGACGGGCGCGGAGACGCGGCTTCTCCTTGTAGTCAATCGCCTGGCGCTCCACCTTGTCCACGACGATGTCCAGGGCGGCCTGGTAGGAGCCGCCGGCCGCGTGGCTGTGCAGCGTGTGGCCGTCGATCACGAGCGAGACATCCACCATGTGGGCGTCTTCCGCGCTGCGGTGCTGCTCGTTGGAGAGCTCCACGATGGCATCCGTCTGGTCATCGAGGAGCCGCTCGAGGCGCGCAAACTTGCGCTCCGCGTACAGCCGGACTCTGTCCGGAACCTCGAGGTTCTTGCCCCTGACGATCGTCCTCACGGCGAACCTCCCGGCGCGTGTGCGGCGCCTGGCTGCGGGGCGGACAGACTCGCGAGATCGAGACGTCCGGAAGTTGAGTATAGCCGCGGGCATGCGACGGGCCTTAGGGCCGCTGGTCCCGCCCGGATGACCGCGCTCGTCCGTATCAGTGGCCGGACGGCCCTCCACTGCGGGGACATGGCCAGCCTGCTGGGCGGTCGGGTCACCGCTCTTTCGCCACGGTGACCGCAGCCACCGCCACGGCGCCTGCGGCAAGCAGCGCCCAGGCGCAGGCAGACAGCGTTGCACCCGTGGTGACCACGTCGTCCACGAGGACCACCGTCCGCCCGGCAATCGCCGGTGCATGGGGGTCCTTCACCGCAAACGCGTCCGCGACATTGAGCGCCCGATGCCGCCTGTCCAGCCGATACTGCGGCGTCGTGGCGCGCACGCGCTCAAGCGCCGGAACCATTGGTAGACCCAGGTGGCGGGCCGCCGTGCGCGCGAGCAGCTCCGCCTGGTCGTACCCGCGCTCGCGCCGGCGCGCAGCGTGGACCGGCACGGGCACCATCAGGTCGCCCAGCGCGCCGGCGCGGCTCCAGCGCGCCGCGAGAGCCGCTCCGAGGGGAGCGGTCAGCCGCTGCTCCCCGGCGTATTTGAGGGCGTGCAGCGCCAGGCGCATGACACCCGCGTAGGGTGCACACCACTCAAGCTGGACCAGCGGGTCTGGCGGCCCGGCGCTCAGGCCAAGCGGGCTGCCGGGCGGCAAGGCCATGCGCGCGTTTGCGGCGGGTCTGCACGCAGGACAGAGCGGCGCACCTTCGACGCCACAGGCCGCGCAGGCGGCGGGCAGGGCAAGATCAACAAGCAATGTGCCGGAACGGCGCAGGACGTCCATGCCCCACAGCATGACCGTTGCCGCTCATCTGCGGCTTACCCCGGCGGCCAGCGTGGTGTCCCCAGAGCCGCCGCCCTCAGGCGATGACCTCCAGCCGGTCGCCCACTTGCGTGCCCGACGCGTCGATGGTGCCAACGGGGAGCTCCAGCACGCCGTTGGCACCCAGGATCAGGGGCACAAGGCCAATCCAGGTGGGCAGCCGCCGGTGCAGCGATCGGACTCGTCGGGATCCGTCCGCATCAGGTCGTCCAACAAACACAGCGTCAATCGCGAACCGCATGAACATCATGTGGATCCCGTTGGTGCCCGGCAGCCACATCCCGGCCCCGTTGGGCAGCGCGCGTCGGCCCATCAGGCCCATGAATTGCGCCCAGAGAGACGACGCGGTCTCGAGACGCACCGCGAGGTCCGTGCCGCGGTCGAGGTTGCGGGCATGACCCATGGCCCTCTCCGCGGCGCCCCCCACAGCCTTAGACCTTGCCGTTGAGGTTGATCATGATCAGGATGATCGCCGGGCCCAGAATGACGATGAACAGCGAGGGGAAGATGCACCCGACAAGCGGGAAGAGCATCTTGATTGGCGCTCGCGCGGCCTGCGCCTCAGCCCGCTGCCGGCGCTCGATGCGCAGCTGCTCGGACTGGACCTGCAGAACCTTGCTGATTGACACGCCAAGCTGCTCGGCCTGGATGATCGCGCCGACGAAGCTTGAGAGAGCCTGCACCTCAGTGCGCGGAATGATGTCGCGGAGGGCATCGCGTCGCGTCTTCCCAACGCGGATCTCTGCGAGGGCGCGGCGGAACTCCTCAATCAGGGGTCCGCGCATCTTCTCGATGACCTTGCCCAGCGCTCCGTCAAAGCCCAAGCCAGCACGCACCGAGATGGTGAGCAGGTCGAGCGCGTCCGGGATCTGGAGCAGGATCAGCTTCTGGCGCTTCTTGACTCGGCCACCCAGCCAGAACTCGGGCGCGGTGTAGCCAAACATCAGGCCGACGGGGATCATGATCAGGTTGACCGGGAACGGGACCTTCAGGATCCCAGGCACGATGAACAGCAAGACGAAGATCACTGCGCCGATGAGCGCCCCGATGGCCTTGACGCCAAGCCAGTCCGACGTCCGCAGCTCGCCGGGATTGCCCGCGAGCGCGAGCCGCTTCTCGGTGGCGCTTGTGAACGACGTGGTGGCAACCCGGGCGACGAAGCCCGAGAGGCGACCCATGAGCGGCCGAATTGTCCGCTCGAACAGCGGCGCCTGCAGTTCGAGCTCCTCGAGGCTTTGGACCTGCATCGAGCCCAACTGGGACAGACGTGCCTGGACGGGGTCCATGCCACCGCCGCTGGCAAGCCCGATGGCGATGAGGATGATCGCGACGGCCCCGACGGCCGCAACGACGACGGGCAACACATCCATCGGCTAGACCTCGATGTCCACGATTTTCTGGATGAGGGTGAAGCCAAGGAACATTGCAAAGCCGCCCAGTCCCAAAATGAAGACGCCCATCGGCAGCCCTGCGAGCGACATACGGGGGTCGAACATGGGCTCCATGAACTTTGGCGTGGCAATGAAGAGGAAGCCCGCCAAGCCGATCGGGAGGAAGGCGACGACGTAGCCGGACAACTTCTGCTGGGCGGTGAGCGTGTTGATCTCGCCCTTGATACGGACCCGCTCGCGAATGGTGAACGCGATTGAGTCGAGGATCTCCGCCAGGTTGCCGCCCACGGTGTGCTGGATCGCGATGGCGGTGGCCATCAACTCCAGATCGTCCGATCGGACACGGCGAACAAGGTTCTCTAGTGCGTCGTCAAACGACAGGCCAAGGTTGACCTCACGGATGACACGTGAGAACTCCGTGGAGATAGGCGGCCGCGACTCGCGAACAACCAGTTCCACCGCCTGAAGGAACGAGGAGCCCGCGCGGAGCGCGTTGGCCAGCAGCGTGATTGTGTCGGGAAGCTGCTTGTTGAAGGACCCGATCCGGCTGCTCTTGCGCCGGCCGAGCCAGAAGCGCGGCAGCATGAAGCCGATAAACACGCCTGCCAGCAGCACGATCGGATTGCCCAGACCAGGCGTGACGATCGAGAGGACGAGCATGCCAAGCGGGAGGCCAAACGTGACGCCGGCCCAGATCATCAGATACTCGCTGACCTTGAGCTTGAGGTCAGCGCGGGCCAGTTCGCGGGCGAGGTTGGCGCCAAAGTCGCGCTGTTCGACAACCTTGTTCAACTGGATCAGGGCGGCGCTTGACTGCAGCACGTCGGCAAGACCGGGGCCGCCAGCGGATACGGGCTTGTCCGGCTTGCCGGAGGCGTACCGGGCAAGCCGGTCGTTGACGTCGGAGCCCGCCCGCGACCGGGCCACCCCAACGGCGATCAAAAGGACCGCAAGGCCGGCAACGGCTGCGATCGCGACGGTCAGCGTATCCACGTCGATCCTCCCGGCGCCTAGTAGCCGAACCCGAACAGGCCGGGCGCCAGATGGATGCCCTGGACCTCGAACTTCTCAACGAACTTGGGCCGGATGCCTGTCGGCTTGAGCCGGCCTTGGATCTTGCCGTCGATGACGCCCGTTTGCTCAAATACGAAGACGTCTTGCAGGACGATCACGTCGCCCTCCATGCCCTGCACCTCGGTGATGTTGGTGATCCGGCGGGATCCGTCCTTGAGGCGTGCCTGCTGGACGACGATGTCCACGGCCGACGCGATCTGCTCGCGGATTGCACGGACCGGGAGATCCACACCCGCCATCAGGACCATCGTCTCAAGCCGCGCCAGCATGTCGCGCGGGCTGTTGGCGTGGCCGGTGGACATGGAGCCGTCGTGGCCCGTGTTCATGGCCTGAAGCATGTCGAGCGCCTCGCCCGAACGGCACTCGCCGACGATGATGCGGTCAGGGCGCATGCGCAGCGAGTTCTTCACAAGCTCGCGGATGGGGACAGCTCCCTTGCCCTCAATGTTGGACGGACGTGACTCCAGGGTGACCACGTGCTCCTGGCGGAGCTGGAGCTCTGCCGCGTCCTCGATGGTCACGATCCGCTCGTCCGACGGGATGAACGACGAGAGGACGTTGAGCGTCGTGGTCTTGCCTGATCCTGTGCCGCCCGAAACGAAGATGTTCAAGCGGGCCTCGACGGCCGCCTTGAGGAACTCGAACATGTCAGCGGTTGCCGTGCCAAACCGAATGAGGTCGTCAACGGTGAACGGCTGTGCGGAGAACTTTCGGATGGTGACAACCGGGCCCACCAGCGACAGCGGCGGGATGATGGCGTTCACGCGGGAGCCGTCGGCAAGGCGGGCGTCCACCATCGGGGACGACTCGTCAACGCGCCGGCCGATGGGGGCGATGATGCGGTCGATGATCCGCATCACGTGCTCGTCGTTCTGGAAGACGACGTTGGTCAGCTCGAGGCGTCCCTTGCGCTCCACGTAGACCTGGCGCGGGCCGTTGACCATGACCTCCGAGACGGTCTCGTCGCGGAGCAGCGGCTCAAGCGGGCCAAGTCCGATGATCTCGTCGGTGATCTGCTCGAGCATCCGGACACGCTCCGCACGTGTCAGGGCGAGCGCTTCCTCGTCGATGACGTGCCCGAAGACCTCCTCGATCTGTCGGCGCACCTCAACCTGATTGCCAAGATCAAGCTTGGGGTCCAGATCCTGGATGACTCGGTTCTGGACGCGGAACTTGACGTCGCGGAACGACTCGCGCGACGGGCCCTGCGGCATCAGCCGCCCGCCGCCAGACGCGGGCATGACCGGCGTCCCACCTGGCCGTCCGCCAGCGGGAGTTGGGACCATTGTTGTATCCGAGCCGGTCGCGGCACCAGGATGGGCGCTCTCGATGCGCTTCAACAGCGACATTGCGTTACTCCCCTAGGACCACGGAGGTCCGGTTGAACCGGCGTCCGTTCATCGGCGTCCAAACAATGACTTCTTGACGGCGCCCTTCTTGGCTCCGTCAGCATCGGCTGTGCGCGGACCCGCCACGGCCTGTGCGAGGCGCAGGACGTCTTGCGAGACCTGCGCCTCCCGGTTCGAGAGGAAGAATGGGACCCCTCTGTTGAGCGCATACACGACGCTCCTGCCATCGGACACGATCGTGTGGTCCACACGTCGCCCGATGGAGTGCTCGACATCCGCAACCCGGATGCCCAGTGACGAGTCTGCGCGGTTGAGGACCAGGCGGATCTTCTCGGGGCCATAGCCGAGCTGCTCGGCAAGGCTGAGGAAGATCCGGACATTCTTGATTGAGGTGATCTCGAGGGTCAGCATCGTGAGCAGCGTGTCGGCCATGTCCAGGATGGCGAGGCCGACGTCGTTGAACGAGGGCGTGCAGTCAACAATCACGAGGTCGTGCGTTGCCCGGAGCGCCTCGAGCATGCGCTTGATGGCGGTGGGCGTGATCAGCTCGGCAACCTCAGGAGACGGCGGCGCAAGCAGCACCCGTACGCCCGAGGAGTGGTTGATCACGAAGTTGTCCAGCCCCTCAATCTCGCCGCTCTCCAGATCAGGTAGGACGTCCGCGATGGACTTGTTCTTTGGATTGAGGTTGAGCAGCACGCCGACATCGCCAAACTGGAATGACGCATCAACCAGGCACGTGCGCATCCCCAGTTCGCTGGCGGCCGCGACTGCCACGTTGACGGCAAGCGTGGTGCGGCCGATGCCGCCCTTCGGCCCGAAGACCGCCACGACGCGTCCGGGCTCGGTCTGCGTCCGCTCTTCGGAGCGCGGCTGGCCGGCGGCTGCGGGACCCGGGATGGGCGTGATGGGTGTCCGCGCCTGCTTCTCCCGCTCCCGCGCAAAGACCTGGCGAATGGACGATGAGAGCTCGTCAGACGAGAACGGCTTGACCAGAAACTCCCTCGCACCGGCCAGCATGGAGCGGCGCAGGTAGTCAGCCTCGCCCTGCACGGACATCATCACCACAGCGGCAGACGGAACTTCCGCAGCGAGGTGTTCGGCCGCCGTGATGCCGTCCATGTCCGGCATGTTGATGTCCATCAGGACGACATCCGGGCGAAGCTTCTTGGACAGCTCCACGGCCTCGCGCCCTGAGGCGGCGGTGCCCGCCACGGACATGTCCGGCTCAAAGCTGAGCAGCTTCGCAAGGTGCTCTCGCGTCTCCGCGATGTCGTCGACGATCAGGACTCGGATTTGGTCTGACATGAGGCTCGGTGTGATCCTCGTGCGGCGGCCGGGAGGCCGTCGGCTCCTATTTGGCCTTCGGCTGGATCACTTCGACGAGCTGCGGGGGCACAACCCCGAAGTCCTCGACAAGCGACCGCAGCGTGACGCCCTTGGTCTTCTGGGTGGGACACGTGGTTGACGTGCCGTCCGCGCCCCGGCAATCGGCCGCCGAGCGCAGCACGAGCGAGACGCTGCCATCCATCTGGCTGAACTTGATCACCTCTGCCTGCTGCGAGGTGGCGGCGACGATGACGATTTCCTCAGACCCGTTGATCGTCGTGCCGCCGGCGCCCGGATTGGCGCCTGTGTCCAGACCCGGCGTGGTGAGCGTTCCGAGCACCATGAGGCCCTGGACGAGGGTCTTCACGGTGGTGTGGTTGTAGGTGCCGTCGTCAACCTTGACCCAGCCTGACGTGCCGGTCTTTGGGTCCGTGACCCAGGTCATGAGGGGAACCCGATCCGCGGTGGTGAGACCGGTGATCACGTCCACGAAGTCGCCGGACTTGATCAGGGCGCCCACGCCGTTGACCTGGTCAACGCGGATGGACACACCCACAAAGCCTGACGGGACATCGATCCCGGTTGACCCGGTTGCGTCTCCGGTGATCATCGTGGTGGAGATGTAGGCACCCGCACTGACAGGCTGGCGGATGGTCTTGCCGACGATGAGCGCCGGATCCCCAAAGCTGTCCGCGGGCTTGTCCACGGCGGAGATGGTCTTGAGCGTCATCGCCTCAGGTGCGAGCTTTGTGCCCAAGGGCAGGTCCTTCGCGGCAACGACCATCGTGACGGTGGTGGATGAGGACGCGGTGGGACCCGCAGCTGGCGGCGCCTGCATCGAGACGACGATCAGCATGAACGACGCCACGGCGAGGAGGATGCCTCCCACCACGACCAGGCGGTTCGAACGCTTCACGATTTGGCTCCAGAACGGTGTGACAAGTGGCACCACTCTAGCATCGTGTTTGCACCACGCGACCCACCATTAGGGCTAGGACTGTTGGGAGGATTTGGTGGGCTGCGGAGCATCCTGCAAGGTGTCCTGCAAGGAGTTCTTGAAGCACCACCCCGGACCCGCAGGCTTGCGGCCGGCTCCGGGGCGCGGGGGTGGCGCGGGCATCCGCAGCGTCGCCCTGAGGTCCGGACTGGGGTCGCAGCTCTTCGCCGCCCGAACTGCGCGGGACAACAACAAAGCCGGCCGCCCGAGGGCGGCCGGCTTTGTTTGCAGATCAGCTTGCGACTAGACGGACGCGCCGACCTTGGACAGGATCCCCGAGACCTGGCCGCCAAGGAAGATGAGCGCCACGATCGCCACGATGGCGATCAGGGCGAGGATCAGGGCGTACTCAGCGAGGCCCT
>CAIXZV010000251.1 GCA_903924005.1 uncultured Chloroflexota bacterium
GATGCGTCGCGGCCGCGGGGTCCCCGTCGCGGTCCTGGCAGCGGAGTTGGGCGTCCACAAGACCAGCGCCCTGCGCCTGGTGCAGACCCTCACAGCGGCCGGATACGCCCTCCCCGCAGACGGTCGAAGCGGCTACTGCCTGGGCCCGGCAATGCGGCGCGAGGCCAATCTCACCATCGCCACCCAGCGGCTCAAGCGCACAACGCGGCCGTTCCTTGAGGAGCTGGTGGACCTGACAGGGGAGTGTGCGCACATCGCGGTGGCTGATGGCGCAAGAGCGCTCGTGATTGACGACGTCGAGACCGACAACCCGCTGCGCGTTGTGCCCACAAGCGGTCGCCACGTGGCGCTCCACTGCACGTCGGCTGGCAAGGCGCTGCTGGCGTGGGGCCTGGCGGACATCCCGTCCCAGCTGCCCGGCCGCACGGCCAACACCATCAGCACGCACGAGGAACTCGCCACCGAACTTGACCGGATCCGTGCCGCGGGCGTTGCGGTGGACGACGAAGAGAATGACGAGTACACGCGGTGCATCTCGGCGCCGATCTTTGGGCCGGGCGGACGCGCAATCGCCGTCATCGGCATCGACGCCCCAAGCGCCCGCCTCACAACGGACAGGATCCCAGCGGCTGCAGCCCACGTTGCGGCGGTGGCAGCGCGGCTATCGACAGCAATTGGCTTCGCCAAGACGGCATAGACGACGTAGACGGCATAACGGAGGAGACGGCGTGGCAACGGTCAGACTCACCACCGGTCAGGCGATCATCAACTACCTGATTGCGCAGCACGTCGAGCGCGACGGCGTTGAGCACCGCTTCTTCGCGGGTCTCTGGGGCATCTTTGGCCACGGCAATATCGGCGGCGTCGCCCAGGCCATCCAGCAGGCCGAGGCGGACTTTCCCTACTACCTCACCCGCAACGAGCAGGCGATGGTCCACGCGGCTGTGGGCTACGCAAAGCTGCGCAACCGTCTTGGCGCGTTTGCCTGTCTGACATCCATTGGCCCTGGCGCCACCAACATGGTCACCGGTGCCGCGTCCGCCACCATCAACCACGTGCCCGTCCTGCTCATGTCGGGCGACGCCTTTGCTGAGCGCGTCCAGAGCCCCGTCCTCCAGCAGTTGGAGTACCAGGGCTCGCAGGACACCAGCGCCAGTGACGCGTTCCGTCCGGTGGTCCGCTACTGGGACCGCATCAACCGCCCCGAGCAGGTCATCACGGTGATGCCAGAGGTGATGCGCATCCTCACCTCCCCGTCAGAGACGGGCGCCGTCTTCCTTGGCTTGCCGCAGGACATCCAGACCTACGCGTTCGACTACCCAACCGAGATGTTCCAGAAGCGCGTCTGGGCCATTCCGCGCAACCGCCCGGACCGCGGTTCGCTGGCGGCAGCTGCCGCGTGGATCCGAGAGGCCAAGCGCCCGGTGATCTTTGCGGGCGGCGGCGTGCGCTACAGCGAGGCGGCCGATGCGCTGCGCGCCTTTGCGGAGCAGACCGGCATCCCCGTGGCCGAAACCCACGCGGGCAAGGGCGCGATGCCCTACAACCACCCGCTGAGCCTTGGCGGTGCCGGAGTGTCGGGCACGCTTGCGGCCAACGTTATCGGCCCGGAGGCCGATCTTGTCATCGGCATTGGCACCCGCTTTACGGACTTCCCCACGGCGTCCAAGACCGCGTTCCAGGACCCCAACGTCCGCTTCATCAACATCAACGTGGCGGAGTTTGACGCCTACAAGCACGCGGCCATCCCGCTGGTTGGCGATGCTCGCGCAACCATCGAAGAGTTGGCCGCCGCCCTGGCCGGCTACAGCACGGCGCCCGAATATCGCCAGCGCGTCCAGGCGCTCAACCGCGAGTGGGACGCTGAGGTGACCCGCGTCTACAACCACAGCGTGGGCGACATCCTCACCCAGGGCGAGGTGATTGGCGCCGTGGAGGCGTCGTCCGGGCCGCGCGATGTGGTTGTCACGTCTGCGGGCTCCCTGCCGGGCGATCTGCTCAAGCTCTGGCGCTCGCGTGACGTTGACAGCTACCAAGTGGAGTACGGCTACTCCACCATGGGCTACGAGATTGCTGGTGGCGTGGGCGCAAAGCTTGCCGCCGGCGACCGCGAGGTCTACGTGATGGTGGGCGACGGATCCTTCCAGATGATGTCCAACGAGATCACGACGGCCGTTCAGGAGGGCCTGAAGCTCATCGTCGTGGTGGTGGACAACAAGGGCTACTCAAGCGTTGGCCGCGTATCCGAGCAGGTGGGCGCAGAGGGCTTTGGCTGCCACTATCGGTACAAGACCGCCACCGGCAAGTACGACGGCGCCGAGATCCAGCTGGACTTCGTCAAGATGTGTCAGGGCATGGGCGCCAAGGCGCTTGAGGTGAAGACCCTGCCGGAGCTGCGTGCGGCGCTGGCCGATGCTCGGGCCGGGACCGAGACCGTGTGCATCGTGGTCCAGACAGACTGGGACGAGCGCGTCAAGGGCTATGCCAACTCTTGGTGGGAGATGGCCACGCCGATGGTGTCCGAGATGCCCGCCGTCAACGCCGCGCGCGTGGAGTTTGACCGCAACAAGGGCCGGCAGCGGTACCTGATGGTCCCGGGCGCGCCGTACCAGCACGTGGCGCACGCCTCGTCAGACCCGGAGTAGGGGCGTGGGCACCGAGGCGCCCGAAGCTGGGGCCGACGCCAGCCCGCTTGCGCGGATGGGTGGGCTGACCGGCGCCGAGTACTGGAACGACGGCTGCGTCCGGGACGAGATTGCTTATGCGCTCGCCCGGGGCGCGGTTGGGGCAACCTCAAACCCGTCGCTGGTGCTTGAGGCGATGCGCAAGGAGTCGGCCCACTGGACGGGTCGGGTGGCTGCGCTGCACGCGGCCCGTCCCGGGCTGCCCGAGGACGAGCTCACCTGGGCGCTGATTGAGGAGATGGCCGTGGGCTCCTCGGCCCTCCTTGAGGGGCATGGGCGCTTGTCGCTCCAGACCAACCCCACGTGGTACGGGGATGCGGAGCGGATCACCGCCCAGGCGATCCGGTTTGCCGCGTTGGCCCCCAACATCCAGGTGAAGATCCCGGTGACCGCAGCAGGGATCACGGCGATTGAGGAGGC
>CAIXZV010000252.1 GCA_903924005.1 uncultured Chloroflexota bacterium
CCGCGTCTGAACGCAGCCAGCCGGGTGGGGGAGGCGATGGACGCAGCGATGCTCCTGTTGGCCGAGACGCCGGCTGCGGCGGCCGCGTTGGCGGCGGGCCTCGAGACGGCCAACACCACCCGGCGCGACCTGATGAAGACCGCCATCGCCCAGGCGCGCGCGGCGCTTGGTCTGGGTGACAGCGCGGGCCCGGCTCTCATCGAAACGGGCGCCGACGCTGTCGCGACAGCCGATGGCGCCGTGCAGCCCATCACAGCGGCTGGCGGTCCCGGTGCGGCGGCAAGCCTCGTGATCGGCCCGTGGTCGGTGGGGATCGTGGGGCTTGTGGCGGGCCGTCTTGCCGAGGAGACCGGCCGCCCGGCAATCGTGGGCACGGTGGTTGGCGACACCATCCGCTGCTCGTGCCGCAGCGACGGGCGGATGAACCTGGCCACGGCGCTTGACGCCTGTGGAGACCTGTTCCTGCGCCACGGCGGCCACGCTGCGGCTGCAGGCTTTGAACTGCCGCGCGAGCGGTGGGGCGAGTTCTGCGATCGGTTTCTGGCCCTTGCCGCCGCATGGGCGCCAGAGGACCCGCGGCCGCCGCTCAACGTGGACCTCGCGTTGCCTGCAGAACTTGTCGACTACGGCCTGTACCGGGACCTCCAGCGTCTTCAGCCCTGCGGCGCGGGCAACCCCGAGCCGCTGGTTGCCGTACTGGGGCTCACCGTGGCGCGGGCTCGCGCCGCCAACGGCGGACACACGCAGCTTGTCCTCCGCCGAGGCCTCGACGTCATCGACGGCATCGCCTTCGGCCGTGCGGACCTTGCCGCCAACTTGGCGGAGGGGGACAGGGTTGACGTTGTCGCCCGCCTGTCCAGCCGCGTCTTCGGCGGGATGGAGACACTCCAGCTCGACGTGCGTGACGTCGCCCCATCCGGTTCACACCCGCGCGCGGCCGCCGTTCTCGCGCATGTCGCAGAGCGGGCTGAGCGCCGCGCCGCCATTGATCCCGTCAGTCCCGCACCAGTTGCCCAGGGAGGCCGCGCATGACCCGCTCGCCGCGCACGGAGAGGCCGGACCCCGGTCGCCAGCCCGCACTGCGCGGCACGGCGCTGCCCGCCGGACTCCGCGGTTCCATCGCGATTGCCGTGTCTGCGGTGGGTCTGCTCGCGGTGGCCGCTGTGACTATCACCATCGGGAGCGGCAACCTGCCGTTCTCGCCGGGGTCGGGCGGCGGCCCCAACGCCTCCGGTGCGGGTCCAGTGCAGACCGTGTCACCCTCGGGCGTTGTCGTGGTCCCGAGCGATGCGCCGGGCGTCACTGTGCCCGGATCGCTTGTCTATGCCAAAGACGGCAACATCTGGCTCCAGACGAAGGGCGCAGCCACCCAGCTGACCAGCGCGGGCACGGACGCGATGCCCACGTTCTCGCCCGACGGCGCGAGCGTCTACTTTGTCCGGACACGGCCCATGAAAGGCTTCTGGGGAGGCGCCAACTACCAGCTGGACGTGCCAAGCCTGATGCGCGTGCCTGTAGCGGGCGGGGACGCGGTGAAGGTGCTCGACGGGCTGATTGACCCATCCGGGCCGCAGCGATGGAGCGGGTTCATCCGCGAGCCCGCCATCTCGCCTGACGGCAAGACCGTGGCGTTTGCGACGGATCTGCCGGACCCGTCGCGCAGCGACGTCGTCATCAAGCTGCTTAGCCTTGCGACCGGCAAGGTCACGAGCCTCGGTCTCACCGAGGTGCCGCCGCTGGGTCACCAGGATCCTGCGTGGCGACCGGACGGCCAGATGCTTCTGTACGTGTTCAACAATCGGGACGGATCCAAGGGCGCGCCGGTGATCATGTCCTACTCGCTGGCCACCAAGAAGACCCGGGCCGTGACTGGGCCCGGGTACATCCACCCGTCGTGGTCGCCAGACGGCAAGTACATCGCGGCAACCCGCACCAGCGCGTTTGGGACGGACGTGGTGATCCTCTCGGCCGCCACCGGCGCCGAAGTGGCCCAGTTGAGCGACGACGGCTCCAGTTGGGCCCCGGCGTGGTCGCCGGCCGGCAACCAGGTCGCCTTCCTCCATGTGGATGGCCAGGTGGTGGATCTGCGCATGGTCCAGCTCACCGGTCCCGCCGGCATGTGGACGGTGAGCCCGGCGATCAACCTGACGTCCGCGGCCGGGCTTGACAGCATCTCCCGGCCCGACTGGTCTGTCCCTGCCGACCAGATGCCGCCGCCGACAGCCGCCCCGGCCACACCAACGCCCGCGCCGACATCGCCCCCAGCGGCCAGCCCGTCGCCGTCGTGAGCCCCTCATACCTTGAGCGACTCGGCGCCCGATCCGCGGCGGTCCGGAGCGTCCTCTGTCTGGGCGTGGACCCCGAGGCTGGCGCCCTGCCTGCCGGTTTTCCCCAGACACTCGCGGGTGTCGAACGGTTCGCAGCGCTCCTGATTGAGGCAGCGCTGCCGTACGCCGCGGCGGTCAAGCCAAACCTCGCGTTCTTCGAGGCGTACGGAGCGGAAGGGATCGCTGCGCTGGAGCGCCTCCGCGCCCGAGTGCCCGCAGACGTCCTGTTTGTCGCTGATGCCAAGCGCGGCGACATCGGTACCACCGCGGCTCGGCAGGCGGTAGCCCTGTACGACATCTTGGGCGCTGATGCCGTGACCGTGAACCCCTATCTGGGCGAGGAGGCCATTGCCCCGCTGCTGGAGCGCACCGAGCGCTTCGCTTACGTGCTGGCTCGAACGTCAAACCCGGGTGCGGGTGAGATCCAGGGCCTGGCGGTCGCTGCAGACGAGGCCGCGGGATATCCAGCCGAACCGCTGTGGGCGCGAGTCGCCCGACGGGCGGCCACGTGGGGCCCCGGAGGCACGGTGGGTCTCGTGGTGGGGGCAACTGCGCCAGCCGAACTTGCGGCGCTCCGCGACATCGCTCCCGCACTTCCATTCCTTGTCCCGGGCGTGGGCGCGCAGGGCGGTGAGGTGGCGCCCGTTCTTGCGGGTGGCCCCGCCCGTTCGGGTGTCGCAGCGGCGTACCCGGGCGGTGGACTGCTCGTCAACGTGTCGCGCGGCATCGCCCGTGCGGCCCTTGGCGACCCCCTTGCAGGCAGGCCTGACGATCCTGGCGAACGCCTCGCAGGGGCCGCCGCCGAGTGGGGCCGCCGCCTCGCTGTGCTACCCTAACCCACCCGGATCAGGTCCGATCCCGACACGAGGTCTACCGTCCCATGCCGTTCAATATCGGTCCCGGTGAGCTGATCATCGTCCTGATCATTGCGCTGATTGTGGTGGGTCCTGGCAAGCTTCCGGACGTGGGCTCTGCCCTTGGCAAGAGCATCCGCGAGTTCCGCAAGGCGGCCACGGATGTCAAGGAGACCACCAACCTGGAGGCCGCAGCGCCTGCACCCGCGCCCGCCCCGGCCCCGGTTGCCGCCCCGGCCCCCGCGCCCGCCCCGGTTGCTGAGTCGTCTGACGCCGGCACGGCCAGCGCCTAGTCCCTCGCCCCGGTCCCGGCAAACCAAAACATGGCTGACACCGACGCGCTTCCTGTTGCCGGTGTGCCTGCACGTCTTGAACCCGAGGTGACGCCCCCCGGTGCACCCGGTGAGATGTCGCTGGTGGACCATCTCGTCGAGCTGCGCAACCGCTTGGTCAAAGTGGTCATCGCAATCGCGTTGTGCTCTGCCGTGGGCTTCTACTTCGGCGACCAGATCGTCGCGATCCTCAAGTCACCGCTCCCGGGCAACAAGCCGCTGTTCTTCACAGGCATTGGCGACGCATTCGTCATCAAGCTCAAGATCGCGGTCGTTGTGGGCGTCATCATCTCGATGCCCGTCCTCCTGTTCCAGATCTGGCGGTTTGTGTCCCCCGGTCTCACGGCCGAGGAGCGACGCATCGTGCGGCCCTGGCTGCCGCTGGCGTTTGTGTTCTTTGCCGTCGGCACGGTCATCGCCTACGTCATCCTGCCGTTCGCGGCGGGCTTCCTCGTGAGCTTCCAGACGCCCGATCTGCAGGCGCTGATCACCGCCGGAGACTATTTCAGCTTCGTCACAACGATGTTCCTCGCGTTTGGCCTGATCATGGAGTTCCCAATCCTGCTGTTTGGGCTTTCGCGCGTTGGCATCGTGACCTCCCAGCGGCTCTCGGCGGCCCGTCGCCCGGCCATCCTCGGCATCGCAATCTTCGCCACCGCCATCACGCCCGGTGGAGACCTTGTGAGCCCCACGGTCCTTGGCTTCACGATGTACGTGCTGTTTGAGGGCACGATCTTCTTCATCCGGCGCAGCGGCAAGTAGCCCCGCGCGTGGAGGCGGCATGACCGACGCTCCGCTCGACAACGGCACAGCACCCGGGACACCACCGCAACAAGAGGTTGTGGTTGTCACAGGGCTCTCCGGCGGCGGCAAGACCGCTGCTGCGAAGCTGTTTGAAGACCTCGGCTACATCGTCGTGGACAACCTGCCGGGCGAATTGCTTCGCGACCTGGCGGATCTCGTGGCCACGGACCCAGTCCGCTTTGCGAGGACCGCCATCGTGCTGGATGTCCGCGCGGGCGACGTCCCGCTGGCGTTTGGCGCCATGCGCGGCGCGCTTGAGGGCCGTGGGATCAGGCCCGTCATCATGTTCCTTGAAGCAAGTGACGAGGTCCTGATCCGGCGCTTCTCGGAGACTCGGCACCGTCACCCGCTGGCCGATGAGCGCGGGATCGCCGCCTCCATTGCCCACGAGCGCCAGATCCTGGAGCCTGTCCGGGCACAGGCGGACGTGGTGCTGGACACCAGCCGTCTCGCCCTGCGCGAGCTCCGCGAGCGGATCGTCAGCCGCTTGGGAGATGTCCGCAAGGCGGACGGCCTTGCGTTCCAGCTCATTAGCTTTGGCTTCAAGTTTGGCGTCCCGCTTGAGGCAGACCTCGTCCTTGACGTGCGATTCATGACCAACCCGTATTACTTCGAGGCGCTGCGGCTCCAATCCGGGCTGACGCCGGCCGTGCGGGAGTACGTGCTTGGCCAGCCCGTGGCGGGCGCATTCCTTGCCCAACTGCAGGCGCTGCTGGACCTTCTGGTGCCGGCGTATGTGGATGAGGGCAAGACCCGCCTCACGGTTGCCATTGGCTGCACCGGCGGCTTCCACCGGTCCATCGTCATCACCGAGGAGCTTGCTGCGTGGCTGCGGCAGCGTGACTTCGGACCGGTCGCGGTGTTTCACCGCGAGCTGGAGCGGTGAACCTTCGCCGCTGGCTCACCATCGGGATCGGCGTCAAGCGATGGCTGGCGCTCGCGTTTGTGGGGCTGCTGCTGCTTGCGCTTGGTCTCGCCCATGCGCTGCGGCAGCTGACCGTCTCGCTTGATCCGGCGTCGCCAGCCGCGGCGATCCTCAACGCTGTGACGTTCCAGTGGCTGCCATATCAGGCCCGCGGGGTTCTGCTGGGCGGCGTTGGCGTTGCCGCGTTCCTGTTTGGGGCGTACCGGCTGGTACGGGCGCTCGTGGACCCGTTTGCGCTCTGGGACCGGGACCAGCCGATGGTGGAGGTCATCTACCAGAAGCGGTTCCTTGCGCGCGGACCGCGGATTGTGGCCATCGGGGGCGGCACCGGGCTGTCAGCGCTCCTCCGCGGCCTCAAGGAGCACACGTCCAACCTGACGGCCGTGGTGACCGTGGCCGACGACGGGGGGTCGTCGGGGATGCTGCGCACCGAGCTTGGCATCCCGGCCGTGGGCGACATCCGCAACTGCATCGTCGCGCTCGCTGACGCAGAGCCGCTGATGTCGCGCCTGCTGCAGTACCGGTTCCCCGGGCCCATGCCATCCGGTGATGCCGCTGCCGATACCGGGGGTTCCGGGGGACCCGGAAGTAAGGAGAGTCCGGCACAGGGCCTGGGCGGCCATGCCGTTGGCAACCTGATCCTTGCGGCCCTGGTGGCCGTGGAGGCGGGCGACTTTGAACAGGCCGTCCGCGAGATGAACCGCGTGCTTGCCGTGCGCGGGCGTGTTGTGCCCGCCACGGGAACGGCGCTGACGCTCCACGCGCGCCTGTCAGACGGGCAGGTTGTGGACGGCCAGAGCCGGATTGCGCGCTGCACCGGTGTCGAGCGTGTGTGGGTGACGCCTGAAGCGGTCCAGCCCACGGCGGACGCGCTGCGGGCGATCGCTGATGCGGAGATCATCGTCCTGGGGCCCGGCAGCCTGTTCACGAGCGTGCTGCCGGCGCTGCTGGTGCCTGGGATCCGCGAGGCGGTGGCTGCGTCCGGCGCGCTGGTGGTGTTTGCCTGCAACGTGGCCACGCAGCCGGGCGAGACCGCAGGCTACGACCTTGCGGACCATCTGGACGCCCTCGCCCGCCACGACGCCGCCGCACTGCCAGACCTTGTGCTGGCAAACAACCGGTTTGACGCGCGCCGCCCTGAGGGTTGGCTGAGCGAGGTGGTCCGGCTGCGCTGGCCGTCCGCCGCAACGCCCGGCGCGCGCCTCATCCTTGATGAGCTTGTTGACGCCGACAACGCCCACCGCCACGATCCGGCAAAGCTGGCGGCAGCCGTCCTTGCCGCGTTTGCGCGCGAGGGTGGCCGACGACGCAGACCTGCGGCCGCCCGCGGCACCAAGACTGCCTGACCGCGCCGGATGACGGCCTCCGACCGGGATCTCGTGGCTGCGCTCCGCGCCGAAGTGGCAGCGGTGGACCCGGCGCGGACCTGCGACCGGCGGGCTGAGCTGGCCGGTCTGGGCCCGGTGCTCGTGACGCGCGAGGCTGCCGTTGCGCGTCTGGCCGTCCGTCTCGGGGGCCACGCCGATGAGGCGCCCGCCCACGGGGTCCGCCACCGGTTTGTCTTGCCGGTGCCAGACTTTGCGTGGGCCACGTCGCGCGAGCACTGTCGTCTCGCTTGGCTTCGCGGCCGCTTTCTCGCCCATGGCTCGCTCAGCCTGTCCACCGGAAGAGCCCATCTGGAGTTCACGCTCCCGCCGGATGAAGCAGTGGAGTTGGTTGCCCGTCTGGAGGCCGTGGGGATGCCGGCGTCCTGGCGGGTGCGGCGTGGGGCAGGCGTGGTGACCTGGAAGAGCGCCGAGACGATCTCCTCGTTCCTCGGCCGGATTGGCGCAAACGCGTCGCTGTTGGAACTGCAGGCCCGAAGCGTGGCGCGGACGCTGCGGGGCGAGCTCAACCGCGTGATCAACGCGGAGTCCGCAAACCTCGCGCGCTCCGTGGCCGCGGCCGGGCGCCAACTCGACGCGATTGACGTGCTTGACCGCGACGGGCGGCTGGATCTGCAGCCGCGCACCGTCAAGGCGGTTGCCGCCGCCAGACGGGACACGCCCGAGGCGTCGCTCTCAGAGCTTGCGGAGCGGCTTGAGCTGCACCGCTCATCTGTGCAGCGCGCGCTTGACAGGATCGAGCTCCTCTCGCTCCACGACGACGACGGCATCGGCATCCGCTCGCGGTCCCGTCCATCCGGCCCCCGGTTGGGCCCCGACGGTGGGCCGCGTCCGGTCCGCGAGGCAGGGGGTCGGGGGCCGTCCGGCCGGGGGGTTGGACGGCCGCGTCTGGCATGATCGCGTCATGCGCCCGATTGTGATTGCCGCCAACTGGAAAATGAACACCACCCCCGCCGACGCCGGCGACCTGGCCAGGACCATCGCGTCCCGGACACGTGTCGCGGGTGTCACGCGTGTGATCTGTCCGCCCTACGTGAGCCTCGCGACTGTTCGCGACGCGCTTGTGGGCGAGGACGTTGCCGTGGGGGCCCAGAACGTCCACCACGAGCCCGCCGGGGCCTACACCGGCGAGGTCTCCACCGCGATGCTCGCCGGGCTTGCAACCTGGGTGATCCTGGGCCACTCGGAGCGCCGAGCATATTTCGGCGAGACCGATGCCCTCATCGGCAAGAAGCTTGACCGCGCCGTGGCTGCCGGGCTTCGGCCCATCCTGTGTGTCGGCGAGGTCCTTGCTGACCGAGAGGCCGGCCGCGAGATCGCCGTTGTGGACGCCCAGCTCCGCGGCGCCCTTGACGGCCGTGACGCCGCAGCGCTTGCCGCTGCCGGGATCGTCATTGCCTACGAGCCCGTGTGGGCCATCGGCACCGGGCGGACCGCAAGCGCGGCAGATGCCGCTGCCATGGCAGACGCCATTCGCGCCAGCCTTGTGGCGCTTGGGTGGGGGAGCGTTGCGGAGGCTACGCCCGTGCTCTACGGCGGCAGCGTGACGGCCGCAAATGTGGGCGACATCCTTGGTCAGCCATCGGTTGACGGTGCGCTGATCGGCGGCGCCTCGCTCAAGCCAGACGAGATGGCTGCCATCGCCGCCAGTGCAGGCATCACCGCCGCTGCGCGCGGCCTCGCCTCGTGACGGGGGCCGCTCGCCCGCGGCCCATCGTCCTGGTGGTCCTCGACGGCTTCGGTATCGGCCGCACCGCTGACGCAGACGCAATCGCCGCGTCGCCAATGCCCCGCTGGCGCGAACTGCTGGCCACGTGGCCGCACTCGGTCATCCAGGCGTCCGAGGGCGCCGTTGGGCTGCCGGTGGGGCAGATGGGCAACTCCGAGGTAGGCCACCTCAACCTTGGCGCCGGGCGCCCGGTGCTGCAGGACCTGCCGCGGATAGACGCGGCCATCGCTGACGGCTCCTTCTACACGCGCCCAGCGCTGATGGACGCCTGCCGCCGCGCGCTGCGGACGGGCACCCTCCACACCGTTGGGCTGATTGGCCCGGGCGGTGTCCACGCCCACGATCACCATCTTGTCGCACTCGTTGAACTGGCGGCCCGGATGGGTGTTCCGCACGTCCGCGTGAACGCCCTGCTTGACGGACGCGACACGCCGCCGTCCTCGGCGCTCGGGTACATGCGCGCCCTTGAGGCCCGCCTTGCCGCAGTCCACCCGGACGCGCGCATCGGGTCGGTTGGCGGTCGCTACTGGGCCATGGACCGGGACAAGCGCTGGGAGCGCACAGAGCGCGGCTACGACGCGATTGTCCACGGCGAGGGTCTCCGGGCCGCGTCGGCGACGGCCGCGATTGAAGAGGCCTACGCACGCGGCGAGACGGACGAGTTTGTCGCCCCCACCGTCATCGTGGGCACCCGCGGCGAACTGGCCGCGGACGACGTCATCGTCCACACGAACTTCCGGGCCGACCGCGCCCGCCAGCTTGTCCATGCGCTGACGGAGACGGGGTTTGACAACTTCGACCGTACGTCGCCGTCGGGCAGGCTTGCGCCGCACCCGCTCCACGTTGTGACGATGAGCGAGTACGAAGCCGGGCTGCCGGTTGAGGTGGCGTTTGGCCCTGAGGAGGCGCTGTCGCTGGCCGGGGCGTTCTCCGAGGCCGGCTGGACGCAGTTCCACGTGGCCGAGACCGAGAAGTACGCCCACGTGACGTACTTCTTCAACGGCGGTCGCGAGGCGGCCTGGCCCGGCGAGGAGCGCCGTCTGGTGCAGTCGCCCAAGGTGGCAACGTATGACCTTCAGCCCGAGATGAGCGCCGTGGGCGTGACCGACGAGCTTGTCGCAGCGATTGGCTCCGGCACCTACGACTTCATCGTGGCCAACTTCGCCAACCCGGACATGGTGGGTCACACGGGCGTCTGGGACGCCACGGTGCGGGCGCTGGCCACCATCGACACGTGTCTGGGACGTGTGGCAGACGCGATGGCTGCGGTTGAGGCTGCCGATCCCGAAGGCCCAGGCGCGGCGCTGCTGATCACGGCGGACCACGGCAACGCGGACGAGCTGCGCGATGCCGCCGGCAATCCTGTCACCGCCCATTCGCTCAACCCGGTGCCGCTGCTCGCCATGGGCCGTGCGCTCCGCGGACGGACGTTGAAGGACGGCGTGCTGGCCGATGTCGCGCCAACCATCCTTGAACTGGCGGGCCTGCCCCGATGGGACGGAATGACCGGTACCTCGCGTCTCGACC
>CAIXZV010000253.1 GCA_903924005.1 uncultured Chloroflexota bacterium
CTGATCTTGAAGCTCAGCGCCGCCGAAGCGTTGCCCGACGTGACGCGCGCCGCGAACCCCACGATCGGGTAGCTGCCCAGGTCGACGGGGCCAACCACGCCGATCGCCGTCGTCGCGGTGTTGGGCTGCTTCTGGACGTACAGGCCGGAGGGCGCGGACGCTCCGAGGCCCTCCGAGGCGGACGACACGAGGCGGGCAGGGTCGGAGCCGAGGCGGTTCTCGTCGAGCAGCGTGGCCCGCGCGCGGGTGAGCTGGCCCGGAGCGCCGACGAGCTGGCCGTCGGCGTCGGTGTCGACGCGCCACCGGCGCCCGGAGGCGTCCTGGTACGTGAAGTCGCCGCTGGACGCGCCGGGCGTGAGCCGCTCGTCCCAGTTGGTTGACCAGCCGCAGGCGCCGAGGATCCCCTGGTAGCCGGCGCAGCCCGAGGCGGCGCCGCTGTCGTAGCTGTAGGACAGCCCCACGGGGAGCAGGTCGGTGAAGCCGAGCCCTGTGTCGCCCGAGTACGCGAGGCTCCTCGTGCCGATGTCGATCCCGACCGAGCCGCCGTCGCCCGTCGCGACCGTGCGCGTGTCGCCGGTGGACCCGTCCGCCGCGACGACGGCGACCGGGAAGTCGTCGCGCTCCACCACGGACGACCCCGTCCAGCGCGTCGAGTCGGCCGCGAGCGCCTTCTTGTCGCGGCTGTAGAGGAGCGACGGCGTGGCCCAGTCCGAGGCCCAGAGGTCCGCGTACCCGCTGACCGAGTGGACGAGGTCGAGCCGGAGCGTGTACTGCCCCGGGCCGGCCGCCGGCGGCGTGACGGGGAGGCCGAAGAGGCCGGACACGGCCCCCGAGGTTACGCCCGTGCCGGGCAGGTCGGCGACGCACGTCGCGGGGCACGCGAGCGCCTTGCCCTTGGCGTCGAGCCACCGGTATCCGACGGCGTAGTGGTCCGGGCCGGAGCTCGGGAAGTCGAACCCGGACCCGTTGTTCGTGACCTGGACGGGCAGGATCGTCGGGACGCCGGCCACCATCGACGACGGGGCGTAGGTGCTGCCGAGCGCCGGGTCGAAGTCGATGGCGACCTTCGGGGTCTTCAGGGTGATCGTGAGCTTGGGCCGGTTCGACTGCGTGGCGTTCGACGAGAGGTAGAAGCGGACCTCCTTGCGGCTGCTCCCCTCGACGGACTGCGCGACCTGGAAGCCGTACCCGGCCCGCCAGTCCTGCCACCGCCTCGTGTAGCTCGCCCGCACGGCCGCCGTCACGTCGAGCGCGACCGTGCAGTCGGTGGACCCGGCGCTGCAGGCGTGCACAGCCGGGCTGTCGTAGCCCGCCACCACGGCGCCCGCCATGTTGTTCCACGTGAGGGAGGGCTTCCCGGCGCCGCTGTTCCAGCCCTTGCTCACGAGGCGGCTGTAGAAGGTGTCGGTCATCGCGCCGTCCTGGTTGTCGTCCTCCCGGAGCGTGAGCGACGCCGACACCACCTCCGCGCCGTCGACCATGGCGGACGCGGGCAGGGCGGCGAACTGCAGGAGCGATCGCATGTTGGTGAAGGCGTCGGCGGCGGTGGAGTAGCCCACGCGCAGCCACGACGGGCTGACGACGTACGACGCGGGCGACGCCTGCTGGATGTAGTACTCGTCCTCGCCGCTCGTGCAGCCGGTGATCCCGGCGCCGACGCACGGGTCCAGCACGACCGGGAACTGCCGGGCCGGGTCGTGGAACCAGGCCGGGTCCACCGAGTAGCGCAGGAGCACGGCCCCGTCGCCCTGGGGGAGGGCGGTCACGCTGACGACCGACTTGTCTGTTGAGAGACCGCCGAGCCCCTCGATGACGACCGGGGCGCCGACATAGCCGACGATGGCGCCGTCCGGCTGCGCGATCGCGATGCCGCCGAGACCGTCGACGACCGCCGACAGCGAAGGATCGTGCGTGTCGAGGATGAAGTCCAGCGTGCTGGAGCCGAGGGCGTCGGGCCAGGTGGCGCCAAACTCGAAGCCGGTGTCCGTGGGCTGGGCCATGACGGCGGCGTCGTGGCCGTCGCCCGGGAACGTGACGCCGCCGGCCGCCTGGCCGCCCTGGCCTCGGCCGACCGCGCGCAGCGTCAGCGTCGTCTTGCCGTAGGCCGTCGACGCGAGCTCCTTGTCTCCGGACGAGACGCCGAAGTGCGTCGCCCGGTCACTCGCCGCCACGTGCAGGCCGGTGCCGTCTGCGACGAGCGCGAGGTCGAGCGGCTGCCACTTGCCGGCGGCGTCCTGGTAGTTCATGCGGCCGCCCGACACCTCGACCGTGTAGGTCCCGTCGGGGTTGGCGAACGTGCGCGAGTGCTCGTCGCGGAGCGACTGGACCTCGGTGCGGCCCTTCGGGAACACCGTCGCCCTGGAGACGGGGCGGCGCCCCACGGACGGGTCGTGCGCCGTGGCCAGCGTGCTGGTGCCGCCGCCGGTGCCGGAATCGTGCGTCAGGATCGGCGCCGCGGTGGCGGGGATCACGTACGCCGCGTTCCCGGGGACGGCCGGCGTCCCGCCGCCATCGGTCACCTGCGCGGGCGAGGCGCCGGCGACGACAGGGATCGTCGAGACGCTGCTTGCCGCGAGCACGACGACCGCTCCGGCGGCGAGCATCTGGCGGATCAGGCGGGACGAGCGGACAGGCACCGGAGTCTCCGTTCGGGCGTGATGTGAGGCGCTATCGCAAAGTCGGTGGTGGCGAGCAGAAGAGCCGGCGCCTCAGCGCCGGCTTCTCCCCATGGAACGGGCCCCGACTCAGGCAGGGCGCCCGTCCCGTTGCTGTGACCCCGGTGTGTCCCGGGGGTCGGTCTCTCATCGGCGGTAGACCGACGAGATGGCGTGGTCAAACGTCGCGGTCAAGGTCGAGATGTTGGCGTTGCAGCAGAAGTCGAGTCGGCTACCCCCCGCGTACCAGTCTGTGTAGTAGGAGCCGCGCTCGTTGTTGAGGCCCTGGTAGGAGCGGATCCGGTCATTCCAGCCGACGATCGCAAGCGCGTCGTAGTTCTGGCTGATGTACAGCGACGAGCCTGAGAAGTACGTACCCGCGTAGACGACGGCGTAGTCGTTCAGGCTAGTCGCGGAGTCGCCCTGCGCGGCGGCAACGGCGGCTTCCAGATCGGCGGCGGCAGCGAAGCAGTGGATCCGGGGGAAGTCGAGGTCGTGGCAGTTGTGGTTGGGGATGTCGGCAACGGCAAGGGGTGTGCCATCAAGGTCCGCAACCACGACGACGGCGACATCGCTCGCCGTATCGTCAGCCAACGCTGCTGAAGCCGTCAGTCCGGATACGGCCAGCATCAGGGCGGCGGCTGCTGTGACAATGCGGCGCATGGGAACCCTCGTACGGCCTGGGCGTCTGGCAGCAACGCTATGGCCGGAGCTCCGCGAGGAGCAGGGGGTGAAACCCGCAGGTGAGTTGCGGGTTTTCCCCATACTCACGCCCCGCCGAGTGAGCGCACGATGACGAGGTCCCAGACGACCGCGCTTGCGGTTTGTGCATTTGTGGCAACCCTGCTTGCGTTGTTGTTTGCCTTTACCACGGTGCCGTCGCCGGGGGTTGAATTTGACGGTCCGGCGCTGGTTGTGACCTGGGTTGACCCGACCGGTCCAGGCTGGGACCTGCACCTGCATCCGGGCGATCGCATCGTGCAAACGACGCGGTCAGATGAGCCGGGAAGTGCGGTGCTCGAGTTCATGAACAGCAAGGGGGATACGGTTGTCTTCCGAGAGGCGGTCTATAACGGCGAGCTCCGGGCGACTGCGGTCCCGGTGGTCCTTGGCGCCCTGCTCGCAGTGCTCGCGCTCGCGGCGGCAGGCTCGCGCCGGCGGCGATCGGAGCTGCTTGCCTCGACAGCCCTTGCGCTGGCCTCCATCCCGTACGTCGTGTACCAGAACGTCCCCGTCGGGTCGGTCATCGTGGCGACCGGCGGTATCGCGCCCGTCGTCTGGCTGGTCCGGTGGGGCCCAGGGCGAAGCTGGCCCGCACGCATCGTCGCCGCAGGTGCCATCGGCCTCGCCATCGCGTGGGCCACAATCCGGGCCGCCCGCGTGGAGGCGGCGATCCCCGTTGGTCAGGCAGGCGGCATCGCGCTTGCGGTGGGGGCCGTGCTGATGCTGGCGATTGGCACCGGGCTTACCCCGGGGCGGGTGCTCCGCGTCATCGCCACAACGCGGGCGCTGGACCTCGCCGTGCTGGCGGGCGCGGTGTTGGCGGCGGTTGGCCTTGCGATCGCCGGCGTGCCCCTGCCGCTCATCGCGCTGGTTGTGCTGCTGCCGCTGCTGGCCTACGCGAAGGCGCGGGCCGGGATCGCCAGCCTCGTGGAGCGCACGCTGATGGCGGACATGCGTGAGCGCGAGAGCATCCGCGCCACCGAGGACGAGCGGGCCCGCATGTCCCGCGAGATCCACGATGACCCGCTGCAGGCCCTGGCGGGCGTGATCCGGCGGCTGGAGCAGCCTGATGCCGATGTGGCTGGTGCCCGAGACTCCCTGCGCGATGTGGCGGACCGGCTTCGAAGTGTGGCCACGGAGCTGCACCCGCCCGTGCTGGACGATCTAGGACTGGGGCCGGCGATCGACGCCGGTGCCCGACTTCTCGCGCAGGGCGCCGGGCCGGATGCGCCGGAGATCGTGGTCCGCATCGCCAACCAGACCGGCTACACGCGGGCAGAGCGGGCGCCTGCCGATGTGGAGCTGGCCGTCTACCGCATCACGCAGGAGGCGATGGAGAACGCGGTGCGCCATGCCGGGGCCGGGCGCGTGACCGTGCGCGGCACGATTGCTGCGGTGCGCATCGATGTGGAGATTGAAGACGACGGCCGCGGGATCAGCGATGCCGCCATGGACACGGCGCTCCGCTCCGGGCACCTGGGCATCGCGTCCATGCGGCGCCGGGCGGATGCCATCGACGCGCGGCTGGACATCGACGGCGCACCCGGCAGCGGGACGCGCGTGCGCCTGCGGTGGTCCGCGTGAGCATCGAGAACAGCGACAACCCGCCGGCCATCCGGGTGGCGCTGGTTGAGGACCACCCGCTCGTCATCGACGGCATGCGGGCCGCCTTGGCCGGCCGCGAAGGGATTGCAGTCGTGGGCGCCGCCACCACGCTTGCCGCAGCGCGGGACCTGCTCCGCACCACCGTCTGCGACGTTGTCCTGCTGGACATCCGGCTTCCGGACGGCTCCGGCATCGACCTGCTGCGCGACGCCCAGGAGCGCCGCGACCTGCCCGATGCGCCCTCGTTTCTGGTGCTGTCCAGCTTCCTCACGCCCGAATACGTGGCTGCGGCCATGGCGCTGGGCGCAAGCGGCTTCATGCTCAAGACATCGCCCGCAGATGAGATCGTGGCCGCCGTTGAGGCGATCGCCGCGGGCGGTCTGGCGTACACGCGGGAGCAGCTGCGAGCCAGCCGTCAAGCCTCGTGGGCGCCGCTGACGGACACGGAGCACGCCGTCCTTGCGGGCGTGGTGGGCGGCCAGACCAACGACGAGCTTTCCGTGGCCACGGGCCTGTCGCGCAAGACCGTGGAGTCCTACATCGCGCGGCTGGCGCTGCGGTTTGGCGCCGCGTCGCGCACGGAGCTTGCCGTCACGGTGGAGCGCGGGATGCTGCTGGACCTGCCCACGCGGCCCAACCGCCAGCGCCGGCGTACCACCCCCCACGAAACCCGCGACTGAGTCAAGGGTTTTCCCTCTACTCGCGCGGCCGAACCCACCCGATCCTCAAGGCGTATCGCGCTGCACATGGCGCCGCCAGCCGGAGGGGGCAACATGGACCTGGGTCGTGTTGGGGCAGTTCGAGTGCGGAGCCGCGCACCGTTTGGCCTGTCGCGCAGCGATGCGCTGACGCTCGGCGGGCTGGCGATCATCGCGGTCCTGGTCGCCGGGACTGCGGCACCGTCGCTCACATCGGCTGCCAACCCGGGATCGCTGACGCCAAGCGACAAGCTGGACCTCGCCGCTGAGCAGATGCACTCCGCCCTCGCGGCCGGCTTCGACTTCACGGTTGTCTCGCGCTCCACCCTCAACGCGAAGGCGGGCGGACCGAAGATCGAGATCCCGGATCCTTCCGACCCGTACAAGGTGGCCGGCGTTGCGGACACCTTCGACATGGGCGCATCCGCTGCCGTGGGGACAGTCCGGGGCGACGAGTTCTTCCTGCAAATGTACGGTGGCGCCATTCCGGCGGCCGGCCGCCTGGACACCGCAGGCCTTGAGCCCACGCTTGCGGCACTGGTCACCGGTGGCAAGCAGTGGCGGAACGACGGCGCTGGGTGGTACCAGACGGACCAGTTGCCCGGCATCGGCCTTGATCCGCGAACGGCTGCGCTGCTGCCCTCGCTCCTCGGCCGGGCCGCACGCGCGACAGACGTTCAGCCCGTGACGGTTGGCGACAAGTCGCTGGCCGCCGTGGCCGGAGAAGCATCGGTGGACGATGCGCCCGGGCTGATGGCGATTGACGCTGCCTCGTTCACTGAACTGACCCAGCCGGTCACGTTCGTGTTCGACGCCGAGGGTCGTCTAGCCGAACTCACGGCGACGATGCGGAACACGCGCGTCAAGGAATTCGACCTGATCGTCGTCGCGACCATCACGTTTGACTACAGCCAGGTGTCCGCGATCCCGTCCCCGGAGGCAACCCGATGACCGGCCGACGTCGCCTGATGCCTCGCCTGCGCGTAGCCGCCATGACGGCCGTGCTGACCGTCACAGGGCTCGGCCTCCAGGCCGCACCGATTCCCGCCTCCGTCGCCCACGATGCTCGGCCCCTCAGCCTGGCGCTGCCCTTTGGCCTCGGCCCTCAGGCGGCCCTCGCCGGATACTGCGCCAGCGGGCCGTCGTTCACCGGCAAGCTCACGCAGCAGCTGGTCAACTCCGGCACACCGTCCACAGCGGCGCGCATCACCAGCAGCACGGTCTACGGCTGGATCAGCAACATCGTTGCCACGTGGAGCTGCACGCTCTACCGGCGCTACTCCGGCCTCGCCTGGAACACGTCGTCCTCGTCGAGCGGCGTCGTGGACTGGGGCACCCTCATCAACTCCACTTCGAGCAGCTGCAACCTCATTGTTGGCACCACCGACTACCTGAAGGCGAACGGCACCACGACGTGCCCGCCAACCGACACGTCGTACCCGCTCTCGATCCAGCTGACGAAGGAGCGCGTCTACCAGCCCGACGCCGCCCACAACACCGAGGGCGACTTCAGCTTCGCCCACTCGGACTGCGACACCACCCCGTACTACGGGACGGAGGTCCAGAAGGGCACCGAATCGGCGCCGGTCTCGTTCAGCACGGGAACCTCCGCAAACCGCCCCGGCGCCAACTGCTCGGCGATCGTGATGGACTCCACCGGCACGTCCCAGGTGGTGACCTACGACAAGACCGCGCCCGCCACCGCGTTCAGCAGTCCGGGCACTGGGGCGACCGTCACGACCGCGAGCCCGGCTGTCAACGTCGTGTTCAGCGTCACGGACAACCCCACAGGCCCTGGCGGCAATGCTGGCATCGCCTCCTGGAGCCTCCAGCGCGAGGTCGCGCCCGAAACCGCGACCGCACCGTACTGCGGCAGCTGGACGGCCGACGCCGGCGCGGGCGCACTCGTCACGGGCACCAGCGCCGGATCCGGCCTGACGAGCGCGCAGACGCTCCCCTCGGGCTCCTGCTACCGCTGGTCGCTCACGGCAACCGACGCCAACGGCAACGCCGCCGTGCCCGTGGCGTCCGGCGTGGTCCGGCGCGACGCCTCGGCCCTGCTCGGCGAGCAGGGCTACGAGCGGTACGAGACCTTCGGCGTCGGGGACGGCGACAGGCTCGCGGTGAACTTGGCCACAGGCAACGTCGTGGTGTCGCACCCGGTGGTGAGCCTGCCCATCCGAGGCGGCTCCGTCGCCGTGTCGCTCGCCTACAACAGCCAGGACCCAGCCGACATCGGGATGGGCGCGGGATGGCGGCTCAGCACCGACCGGCGGCTGGAGAGCCCGGCCTGGGGCTCCAACGTCACATTCACGGGGGCCGACGGCGGCCGGTACCCGTTCACCTGGGTCCCGGCGTCATCGAGCTACCTGCGCCCCGACACCCTCTACGCGGCCCTCACCCAGAGCGGCTCCGGCTTCAGGCTGACCTACCGGGACGGGTCGTACGACATCTTCAGCTCGGCCGGCCTGCTCGCCGAGGAGCGCGACCGCTACGGCAACGGCGTCACCCTCGACCGGGGCGTGGCCAACCAGGTCTCTGTATTGGACGCCGCCGGCGGGCGGAGCATCGTCATGGCGTACGCCTCAGGCAGACCCGTGTCGGTCGCCGACTGGGCGTACGTGAACAGCTCGGGAGAAGTCCAGGCGACCGCCACCGGCAGCCTTCGCAAGACGTGCCTCTTCTACGACGGCTCGAACCGCCTCTCGGGCTGGACCGACCCGCTCTTCAGCCCTTCGGGCGCCTGCCCGGGGAGCCTGCCGACGGCGGGCCACGCGACAGGCATCACGTACGCAAACGGGCTGGTGTCGGCCCTCGCCAAATCCCAGACGGTCGAGACGCTCACCGGCGGCGCCCTCGGCACCGCGACGCAGTACCCGGCGACGGCCGTCGCCTACCGCGGCGGCGACGTGTCCGCGGTCGCCGACGCTGCCGGCATCACGACCACATTCGACCGGTCCGTCCTCGGCGAGGTGGCCGTCACGCGCGGGCCCGCATTGGACCCGATTGCGGCCACCAAGTACTCGCTCGTCGCGCCTGCGGACGGGCTCGCAAGGATCGGCTCGGTCAAGCGCCTCGCCGACGGCCTCTGGATCGAGCAGCGCACGGTGTACGACACGGCGTACCCCGTGGAGCAGGCCAGCGCCACCGACAACTACGGTGCGCTCGCCTCGACGCCCGCGCATACGGTCACGACCACGTACGTCGCCAACTCGATGGGCCTGGTCGCGCGCGTGGTCGAGCCGCTCGACGGCAACAGCGCCCACGACCGCTGGACCGACTACTCGTACAACGCCAACAACGACGTCACCTCCGTCACTGTCAGCCAGGCGGGCTCCACCGACGACACGGCGCCGCTGCGCACGGTCACCGTCAGCTGCTGGGCGGCATACACCACGACGCCGCCCGCCGACCAGCGCACGTGCCCGTCGGGCACCGGCCTCTACCTCGTCCGGACGATCCAGCGGTACGTCGCCGCGGGCGCGGTCAACAGCGACACGAACGTCGCGGCCGACACCGTCTACGACGCGTACGGCCAGC
>CAIXZV010000254.1 GCA_903924005.1 uncultured Chloroflexota bacterium
CACCGGTGGCCCCTGACTGTCCGGCTCAGCCGGCGCCAGGAGCCTCGCTCAAATCACACCACTCGGGGGGACACGCCTGCGAAATCCACGCACAATCGTCGTGCAGAGGCCATTCCCGCAGTGCCAAGATGGGCACTCGGACGCTGCGGCCGAAGTTGGCAGCCGGCGAGGGGTGGGGCACGTGGGGATCGGCGCCGCTCAGCTTGAAGTAACAGCGCTGGCCATGACGGCCATCCTCAGCCTCTGGTTGGGTGTGTCCGTGCTCACTCGCTTTCCGGGCTCAGGCGGGCGGGCTTTCGCCTTCCTGGCGCTGACGCTGGCCGTGTGGTGCAGCGCCACCATCGTTGAGCGCCTGTCGAGTTCGGCTGGCGTTGTGGCGGTTGGGCGGGGCATCGAGGAGCTGGCCACCGGCGCTGTCCTGCCCGCCATGGTGGGTCTCTCACTCCATATCGCAACCGGCGGCCGCTCCAAGCGCTGGCAGCACGTCCTCATGGGGATCGCCTATGTCCTCAATGTCGGGCTCGCGCTGCCAGGGGCTACCAGCCATGCCAGCCAGGTCCTGATCGGCGTGTCGAACTTCACGATTGGCGAGGTCCCTGCGGCCACCATCGATACGGCGCGGATGGTTGTCCGGCTCACAACAATCCTCGCGGCGATTGGCATGTTGCTCTTCGCCTTCCGAGTTGCGGGAGTTGGCTCGCGACGTCTCCAGATTGGCATCACGTTGGCGGCGATGGCGACCGCAGGGATTGGCGGCTCTCTGCGCGTGTTTGACGCCGTCCTGCACACCGACGCCTGGATTGGTGTGACCATGATCGGCATCTCGATGGTGCTGATGGCCTCGGTCGTGTTCTCGCCGGGCTACTTCTTCGCCCCCAGGGTTGCAACATCGGCGTTCTGGCGTTCGCTCGCCACCGGGATTGGGCTGTTCGCGCTTGTGGGTGTGCTGCTGCTTGTTGACTATGCCAGCCGTCGCTTCCTCGGGATGGATGCGCCGCTGCCCACCGTGTTCGTCCTGGTCGTGACCATCGCGCTCTACGAGCCGGCGGTGGCATGGGCGCGCTCCAGGCTGAGGGGCCGCACGCCGGCTGACCTGGCCCGTGAGCGCCTCTTGCGGGCGATCGGCCCATCCGCAATCCCCCAGCGTCCCGCCGGAGAGGACCTGCAGCCGGCACTGACACGTCTCGCCGACACGCTGGGGTTGGCCGGCGTTGCCGTCCTGCGGCCCGATGGGACGGTGGTTGCCGTTGAGGGCCAACTTCCGGAGCCGGGTATGGCCTCGTCCATCCCGCTGGTGGCTGACGGCGAGGTGGTGGGCGAACTGCGCATGGGGCGGCGCCTGTCCGGCGAGCCGCTCAGCGAGCGCGACGAAGGGATCGTCCGGCTCTCGGCCACCTACGCTGCCACCGCACTGCAGGCGGGACGTCGTGAGGACCAGCAGGTTGCGGCGCTGGCTGAGCTCGCCCGTGACCGTGTGTCGGTTGAATCGGCTGCCCAGCAGCTCGTTGAGGCGATGGTTCGGCCGGATCCCGCCGCCCCCGGTCTGCGGGTCTTTGCCCTGGGGCCGCTCCGGGTTGAGAGGGCGGGCGCGGGCGTGGAGCGGTGGGGCGGTGAAAAAGCTGGTTCACGTCAGGCGCTGGCCCTGTTCGGCTTCCTCTTTGACCGCGGCGAGCGCGGAGTCCAGAAGGACGAGGTCCTGGAGTTCATTTGGCCTGACGTTGAGGTGGAACGCGCTGACCTCGCGTTTCACCGGACGCTGGGCGGGCTGCGCCACACACTGGCCGACACGCCAGAGCGGGCGAAGCGCGTGATCCGATTCCAGAACGACCGGTATCGGCTGGACGTGGCGGCAGTGGAGTGGTCGGACGTCGCGGAGTTTGAGACCAGCCTTGCCGTGGCACGCCAAACCGCCGACGCAAGTAGATCGCTTGGGCTGCTTGAGGCGGCGCGAGCGCTGTACCGGGGCGACTACCTCGATGACTGCCCGTTCTACGGCGACAGCGTCTTTGTGGAGGACCGCCGGACGACCCTGCGCGACCGCTACATGGACCTGCTTGTCCAGTTGGGCGAACGCTATGAGACCGGCGGCGATCGCGCGTCCGCTGCGGCGGCCTTCCGCGAGGCTCTTGGGCTTGCGCAGGGATCGAACCCGATGGCCGCGGCGGGGCTCGCCCGCGTGGCGGCGGCCGGCTGAAGGGCTCTCCCGCGGGGCCCGGTGCGCAGCCTCCGCGGCCGCCTGTAACGGATCGCCGAGTGCAGCGTCCTTGCTGACACGCAGCCGCAAGGCGCCGCATCACGGAGAGGTCCGATGGACACCAACACGCTCTACGGGCGCATCGCGGCGTGGGAGACGGCAGGTCTGATTGATGCGGACACAGCTGAGGGTCTGAGGATGGACGTCGATGCGGATGTGGCCGCCCGGACCGTGGTTGCTCCTGCTCTTGCGGATCGCGCTAGCGTGGCGCGCACCGTCGCGTCTGTCGCGGGCACATCGTTCGCGCTGATCCTGGGCCCGTTCCTCGTGTTGCTAGCGGCGGGTGCCCGCGGCCGCTGGATGTGGATCTACACCGACGAGGTGACGCAGCGCTGGCAGCCGCTCAACTGGCTACTGGATTGGCGCCTCCTCGCCTCGTTCGCCGTTGGCGTGGCCCTGATCGCGCTTGTCGAGGTGCGCGGTGGTCCGCGTGCCGCCAAGTTCCGGGCGGCGGTGCGGCTGGCGCCGGTCACGATGCTGCTGCCGATTCTGGTGGTGCTCCTCGCAGACCCGCAGTTGCCGAAGTCATTCGCGTACGCCATCACCACGTGGGGCACCGCCTCGAACGAGCTGTATCTCCACCAGGTCCTGCTTGTGCTCGCCACGCCGCTGATGTTTGTCGGGGTGCTGTTCCCCGCGTGGTGGCTGGGGACGCAGACCAGGCCTCGCTCCAAGGTGGCCAGCATCCGGCAGCGGTTCTGGCTGGCGGTCAGAGTGCTGCTCTTCGGCTACCTCGGGGCTTCGATGGTGGCCGCCATTCCGCCCTTCGGCCTGATCTTCGGGGTCTTCATCTTTGGCCCAACCCTGGTGGTCCTCGTGCTGCCCGGGCTGGTTGCGGCGGTGAGCATCTGGTCGCGCTCGCTGCCCGACCCGCTGCCCGAGGAGCCGGCCGCGAGCGGTCTGCTTGCGTGGGTTGAACTGGGGCTTCTCGTGGGCTGCGGCGTGCTCGCCGGTGTCGCGTTCACGTCGATGTCGGGGTAAACGCCATGACGACGACAGCCTGCGCGGGCGCCTAAGCCGACGGTCGTGCGCGAGAAGCGGTGTAGCCTGCGATCTCGGTGTTCAGCAGCTGCGCGACGCGGCTTCTGAGCACGAAACACGTCGGGGTGTAGCGCAACGGCAGCGCAACGTGCTTTGAGAGCAGCAAGGCCGTTTGCTGTGTACCGGGCCCCGTCTGAGCGTACGCGGGTCAGCCGCCCCGAGCAGGTTTGTCCGCCACACCTTGCGGACGAGGCGACTTGCAACCGTTCATTCTCCGTTTGACTTTGAACGCTTAGAGGGCCACTATCCGTTAACCGTCCAATGACGCTGACGGAGTGAACGGCTGGGAGCAGGATGCCCCGAACTGTTGAGCGAGTGTGGGATGGCGATCCCGGCGCCATGGGCGGCCGGCGTTCACGTGCGACCTTCCGCTACAGCGCCTTCGTCCCAGACCCCATTGCCGATATCGCACCAGCCGTGCCATTCGAGACAGCGCGCATCGCCGCCGACGCCGAGGCTGCCATCGAGGCGCTGAACCATCGAGCCTCCGTCGCCGGGCTCGAGGCAATCGGCCCACTGCTCCTTCGCTCGGAGGCGGTGGCCTCGTCGCGCCTCGAGGGGTACGACGTCAGCTCGCTGAATCTGGCCCGCGCCTTGGTCGATCCTCGCGCCGCACGCGGGAGCGCCCGCACGGTGGCCGCCAACGTGTCGGCGATGGAGGAAGCGATCGCGATCGGCGACCGGGACGACCCGATCACCGTTGACGACCTGCTCGCGATCCACCGCGTCCTCATGGCCGGCGACGACAAGGCGCGGCCGGGCGAGCTTCGCACAGAGCAGAACTGGCTTGGCGGCCGGCTCGACAGCCCGCTGGACGCGCGCTACATCCCGCCGCCCGAAGACGAAGTGGCGTCCCTCATTGACGACCTCGTTGCCTTCCTCGCGCGCGACGACCTGCCCGCGGTGGCCCAGGCCGCCATCGCCCATGCGCAATTCGAGACGGTCCACCCGTTCCGCGACGGCAACGGGCGCGTGGGCCGCTGCCTCGTCCACGTTGTGCTCCGTCGGCGAGGCGTCGCACCTCGCTTCGTGCCACCGGTCTCGATCGTGTTGGCCGCCCGGCCGTCCAGCTACATCGACGGGCTTGTCGGGTTCCGCGAGGGAAGGATCGCCGAGTGGATATCGTCCTTCTCGGCGGCCGCTGGGCTGGCCGCGTCGGCATCCGTCAGGCTCGCGGGCCAGGTTGAGCAGTTGCAGGCGGCCTGGTTTGAACGCGCCCACCGTCCGCGGGCCGGGTCTTCGGCGGCGAGGATCATCGGCCTGCTGCCCGCCCTGCCGATCCTTTCCGCTCCGACGGCGCGAGTGGTGATCGGCACCAGCCAGCAGAAGACGCTCGCAGCCCTGAAGGAACTCGCAGAGGCCGGCGTGCTCCGCCAGATCTCAGAGGGCACCTACGACCGGCAGTACGCCGCCGTCGAGTTGTTCGACCTGGTCACCACCTACGAGGCGAGCGTGGTCGCCCCGTAGCATGCGGTGTGGCCGAGGCCCTTCTGGGCGCGGATCCCCAGCGGTGCATGCGCCAAACAACGCGCGCCAACCGGGCATGACCTCACTTCTGGGGCCGCCGGATGAGGGCCGGCCGAGTCAGGCCTTGCGTCGGGCGTCCCAACCGTCTAAGGTTCCATATTGAACCATGAGCGATGCTATAGATCTCCTGTTCGGGACGTCGGAGGTCCGGCGGCGGATCTTGGCCGCCTTCTACGCGGCACCGGGGCTGGTCACGCACCCGCGGGAGCTGGCCCGCCGCATCGGGCACCCGTCACAGGTGGTTGGGCGCGAGCTCAGCCGGCTCGAGATGGCCGGGATCCTAGCCTCTGAGTCCGTGGGCCGCGCGCGCCGATACCGCGTCAACCAGGACTCGCCGATCGCCGCAGACGTCCGGGGGCTGGTGCTCCGGACCATCGGTGCCGAGGCGCTGATCACGGCGTCTCTGGCGGGCGTGGCCGGCATCGAGGAGGCCTGGATCTTCGGCTCGCATGCGCGCGGCACGGAACGGGCGTCCAGCGACATCGACTTGTTCGTTGTCGGCGCCGTCGATCGCGAGGCCCTGTCGGAGCGGCTTGTCGACGTCGAGCAGGAGCTCGGACGCGACGTGAACGTCGTGGCCTATACGCGCGCAGAACTTGACGACCTGATCGCGGGCGGCGACCCGTTCATCGCGGACGTCATGGCATCCCCGCGCACCCGGCTCCTCGTGGCGGGGGACCGCTGATGCAGTTCCGCGGGCTCGACGCGCTCGTGGCGCTGGGTCTCCTCGAGCGCAAGCCGCCGGATCCGCCCCGAGTCCAGACGTGGCTGGACCGGTCGCGGTCCGACCTGGCGCTCGCCCGCGATGTCGTCGGGCAGGTGGATCGCGACCGCGCGATGGCCATCGCCTACGAGGCCGGGTTCCGCGCCTGCGTCGGCATGCTCTTGCTCGCCGGATACCGCCTGTCGAGCCAGCCCGGCCACCACCGGGCCGCGATCGAGGGGGCTGCTGCCGTCCTCGGCGACGGTGCGCGTCCGCTGCTCCGCCGAATTGACGGCGCAAGGGCGTTCCGCAACGAGATCCTCTACGGCGATGCGGCCCCCGCTTCGGAGTCGTAATTTGCGCAGTTGGTCTCCGACGTGGACGACCTTCTGGGACGACTCTCGAGCGGCCTCGACGATCCAGACCGCTGAGGCACCAGCCCGCACCTCTCGAATGCGCCGACTATCGTGCGCTAGAAGCGGTGTAGCCTGCGATCTCGGTGTTCAGACGCTGCGCGACGCGCCTTCTGGGCACGAAACACGCCAGGGTGTAGCGCAACGGCAGCGCACGTGCTTTGGGAGCCGCAGGGCCGTTTGCGGTGTACCCGGAGCCTTTCTGAGCGTGGACCCCCGAGCGGTGTAGGCGCCGATGTTTGTGCGCTAACTGAGCGTGCGCGAGTCAGCGCCCTCATCGCCGGCACGGAATTGACGCCCTAGCCGTTGCAAGCAGGAGTCTTGACAGGTTCGGCCGCTGGGGTTGATGCTGGGCATGCAACCATTCCGTTTCTTTAGTTTGTGACCCATGGCAGCGCTCCCTCCCGATGACGATCTCCTCACCACAGGCCAGGCGGCCGAGATCCTCGGCACCACCGCCCGGCACGTCGTCGACCTCTGCCTGCGAGGCGAACTGCCGTACTCGCTCGCGGGCACGCACAGGAGGCTGCGTCGAGCGGACGTCGTTGCGCTTGCGGGGCGGGCTGGGGCCAACCGGGGCGGGCCGCTCACTGACGACCAACTCCGCTCGCTCTGGCTCCATCGTGCGGCGGCGGGAAAGGTGGCCGCCGATCCCGTCGGATCGCTGGCGCTCGCCCGTGCGGCCATCGAGCGGTCCCTCGGCCGCGAGCCGGCCGGGGCGCGCTGGCTCCGCGGCTGGCTGGCTGTCATCGACCGCGGGCCCGAGGCCGTGATGCGCACGATGACCTCCACAGATCCATTGGCGCGAGAACTTCGCCAGAACTCGCCGTTCCTCGCCCTGCTTGCGGATGAGGAGCGGCTGCGAATCCTCGAGGCGTTCCGCGAGGCGCGCGCCGCGGGGAGCATCGGGCGGTGAGGAGAGCCGAGCTCGAGCACCTGCTGCGCGCCGCGTCACACATCGTGAACCAGCGCGACTTCCTCGTGGTTGGCTCGGCGGCCATTCTCGGATCGTTTGACGAGACGATGCTGCCTGCGGCCGCCACGCGCTCGGACGAGGCCGACTTGGCTCCGTATGACGACCCCGACGGTGAGAAGAGCTTCGCAGTGGAGGGGTCGCTTGGGCAGGGCTCAATGTTCCACGACACCTTCGGCTACTTCGCGGACGGCGTGGACTTTACGACGGCTGTGGTCCCGCTTGGCTGGGAGACCCGGCTCGTGGTCTTCGACACGCCGGGCAGTCAGGACGGTCGGGGACTCTGTCTGGAGCCCCACGATCTCGCCGCGTCAAAGTTGGCCGCTGGGAGGGACAAGGACTACGAGTTCGTGACGGCGCTGCTGGACGCCGACCTGATTGGGATCCGCCTTCTGGCGGAGCGTGTCGATGCCCTTCCCCGTGAGCGCGTCCTGCCGGGCTTCCTTCGGCGGGCCCAGCGGTTCATCGACATGCGCTTGCACCCGAGTTGACGGTCCTCGGGCCGATCGTGCGCTAGAAGCGGTGTAGCCTACGATCCTCTTGTTCAGCAGCTGCGTGACGCGCCTTCTGAGCACGAACCACGCCGGGGTGTAGCGCAACGGCAGCGCACGTGCTTTGGGAGCCGCAGGGCCGTTTGCGGTGTACCCGGAGCCTTTCTGAGCGTGGACCCCCGAGCGGTGTAGGCGCCGATGTTTGTGCGCTAAC
>CAIXZV010000255.1 GCA_903924005.1 uncultured Chloroflexota bacterium
ACGTCGGCCAACCTGCGCCTCGTGGTGTCGATTGCCCGCAAGTACATCAACCAGGCGGGCATGGGTCTGCTGGACCTCGTCCAGGAAGGCAACGCCGGCCTGATCCGCGCCGTGGACAAGTTTGAGTACGAGCGCGGCTTCAAGTTCAGCACCTACGCCACCTGGTGGATCCGCCAGGCCATCCAGCGCGGCCTCGCGGACCAGAGCCGGACCATCCGGATCCCGGTCCACATGGTTGAGACGATGGGTCGTGTGGCGCGCGTCGTGCGCGAGCTGTCAACGCAGCTTGGCCGCGAGCCAACCAACACCGAGATTGCAGCTGCCCTGCCGGACGAGACGCCGGCGATGACGCCACAGCGCGTGGAGGAGATCCGCAAGCTGGGCCGAGAGCCCGTGTCGCTCCAGTCGCCGGTTGGCGACGAGGGTGATGCAGAGCTGGGCGAGCTCATCCCGGACGAGGACGCCGTGTCCCCGCTGGACGTGGTGGCGGACCGCATGCGCCGCGAGCAGATCGAGCACGTGCTCGCCTCGCTCGACGGGCGCGAGCAGCGGGTCCTCCGCCTCCGCTTTGGCCTTGACGACGGGCATGCCCGGACGCTTGAGGAAGTTGGCCGCGAGTTCGGTCTCACACGAGAGCGGATCCGCCAGATTGAAGTCCAAGCGCTGCGCAAGCTGCGCCACCCGTCCCGGAGCCGCAAGTTGCGCGAGTTCGCAGCCTAAGGTTCTGCCGGCGGAGCGTCCTCCGCCTCGTTGTCTGACAAACCGGCCGCATCGGTCCCCGAAGCGGCCGGTTTCGTTTTTTGCCGGCGGACGCTGGCCGGCTCACCCGGCGCACCCACCTCGCTGCGTGGAGTTGGGCCACCTAACGGCCCAACCGCACGGTGCCGATGCAATCGGGCCGCCATCGTCGCCATCTGCGCAGCGGCGCACGTCCGGATCGCGCAGACGGGTTCCACAACGGGCCAAACAACACGCCCAGTGCACAGTTGGGCCACCGGGCGGACCGCCTTGGCGCGAGGTCGGGCGGGGCGCAGGAAGACCGGCCGCGTCGCGGGATGACACGGCCGGCCGCTGAGATGCGGTGGGTGACGGGCGCTGCCCGCCCGGGTTTCAGCCGCCGACGGTTGCGGCGCCGGTGGACGCGCTGATCACGACGCCGGCACAGTCGTAGACACCAGTGGTGGCCCCGCCTACGGAGACCGCGGTGCACGCGGAAGTGACCCAAGACGACACTGACAAGCTGGACGCCTGGCCACCCGGCTGACCGCCGGCTTGGCTGCCACCCATGCCGCTGCTGCCTTCGACCACGAACCGCACCTGGCCCGAAGCCACCAGACCCTGCAACTTCTCCAGCGTCATCGCGTTATCGATACCGGTGAAACCGCCCATGGAGATGACGGCCCTGCCGGTGGTGAGCTCAATCTGGCTTGCCGTGGTTGAGTCGGAGACGGCCACCAGCCACGTGGCCGTGCCCTGGTTGGCGACGAGGTAGTCAAGCGTGGCCGTGGAGAGGCTGGCGCCGCCGGGGCCGCTGCTCTGGCCGCCGCTCGGGGGCTGCCCCATCTGGCCCGAGCCGGAGCCGCCGGCGAACCCACCGCCGCCAGCGAAGCCGCCATTGGCCGCCTGACCGCCTGGGCCCGACATCTGCCCCGTGCTGGGTCCGGCACTGGGGCTGCCGGCGGAGTATGCGGTCTGCATGGTGGACACGGCGTACGCAGCGGGACCGGCAAGCAGCATCGCCAGCGCAAGACCGCCAGCTGCAAGCTGCAGTTTCGCCAACCGTCGCGAGGGTCGGAGCGCCAGCACCGGGACCGTCATCGCGGTCACGGCCAGCACCACCACCCCAAGACCAGGGACGAAGTCTGGCGTCCGATCAAGCAGCAGCATCGCGAGGCCCGCAGAGCCCGCCAGTGAGATCCCCAGGACCGCGCCCATCGCGGGGAAGCGGTGGCGCGCCCGCCACATCGCCACCACGCCGCCGCCAACCAAGGCGCCAACCGCGGGTGCTATGACCACAACGTAGTAGCTGTGGATGACGCCGGACATGAAGCTGAACACCACCGCGTGGACCGCCAGCCACAGACCCCACATGAGGAACGCGGCGCGGGTGAGGTCTGTGCGCGGGGCGCGGAAGCGGGCGACGAGGCCGGCCACCAGGCCAACCAGGGACAGCGGCAGGAACCAGCCAATCTGGCCGCCCATCTCGCTGTTGAACAGGCGCAGGATGCCCGGCGTGCCAGAGAAGCTGGGGGTGCTGGCGGCCATGGTCGCCGCGCCGGCGGGGGCTGTCACACCGACGACGGAGAAGATGCCGTTGCCGAGGATGCGGAAAAGGCCGTTGTAGCCCAGGACCAGGTTGAGCGCGGTGCCGTCCGTCGCCCCGCCCACGTAGGCGCGGACAGACGCCGGCAGCAAGGTCATCGGGATGATCCACCAGGAGGAGGCGCCGATGACGGCGATGGCTGACACGGTGAGGCCCACCAGACGGCGGCGCCAAGAGCCATGACCGGCGATGGCGTAGACGATGGCGAAGGCAGGCAGGACAAGGAAGGCCTGCAGCAGCTTTGTCTCAAACGCCAGGCCCACGAGGATGCCGGTCAGCGCGAGCCACTTGAGCTTGTCGGACTCGAGCGCCTGGATGAAGGTGTAGGCGGCGCCCGCGAACAGCAGGGTCAGCAGGGCGTCAGGGTTGTTGTAGCGGAAGATCAGGACTGCGGCCGGCGTGAGCGCGGTGACGAGGCCGGCGATGACGGATGCGGCGCCGCCAAACGTGCGGCGAACCGTTGCCATGACCAGCGCCACCGTGGCCACGCCCATCAGCGCCTCGGGCAGGAGGATGGACGCGGAGCTCAGGCCAAAGAGGCGCACCGAGAGCCCCATCACCATCGTCGCAAGCGGGGGCTTGTCCACGGTGATGAAGTTGGCCGGGTCAATGGAGCCCATGAACCAGGCGGACCAGCTCTGGGACGCGGCCCAGGCGGCGCCCGAGTAGAAGACGTTGGCGTAGCCGCTGACGGTCAGGTTGACGATGTAGAGGACGGCGGTCAGGGCCAGCACGGCGGCGGTTGCCACGAAGACCCAGACGCCTTCTGTGGTTCGTGCTTGGGCCTTGGCGCGGGCGCGCGCGCGGTCAAGCAGGCGGCGGAGCCCCGTTGACACGCCGTTGGGTTCGATGGCCCGTGGTGTCGCGCTGGGCGGCGAGATCGTGGTCATGACGCAACTCCTTGGGCTCTGCCGGTCATCCAGCTGCGAAGCAGGACAAACCTGGCGACTGTCGATGCCGCATTGGCGGCGGTGAGGGCGGCCAGCTCCACAAGTCGGCCGGCGTTGGGGGCGAAAGCGGCGAGCAGGTTCGCGGTGGCGGTTGTGATCGCGAGGGCAACCGCTAGGGCGATCAGACCGCCCAGTTGGTCGCGGACCATCGACGCGTGACCGCGGTCGGGACGACGTTCGCCATCACGAACGCCAAACGTGAGCCGGCGGTTGGCGGCGGTGTTGGCGACCGCCGTGAGGACCAGGGCCAGCGCGTTGGCGGCGACCGGTCCAATCGAGCCGCGGAGTGCCAGATAGAGCGCCCCGTAGGCGGCGGTGCTGGCGAGGCCAAGGGCGCCGAAGACGAGGAGCTCGCGGCCGAGCCGGCTGCGGAGCCTGCCGATGAGGGCGGCCGACACGGTTGCCGGGCGCATGGGCAGCGCGTTCATCACGAGCCGCCCTGTCCGCGCTCCACCGACAGGGCGCTGTCCTGGGGGTTGAACGGGGTCGGGTTGGGGGCGGTGTTCGTGTCCATGCCCGGAGTTTCTCGTCCGGACCCTTTCGGCTCCGTTACGAAGCGACAGGGCCGTCACGGACGATGTGGGAGATCCGGTCCCGAAGCGCTAGCGCACCGGCGACACTAGCCGCATGCACCAAATCCGCGACGAGCTCCGTCGCGCACGTCTCCCGGCCCTCGCCCTGCTCACGGCGCTCCTCTTGGGCGCGGTGATCATCGTGCTGACGGACTTCAAGCACATGGGGCAGCTCGGCAGTGATCCCCTTGCGGCCATCGGCGGCGCGCTCGCAGACCTGTTCAAGGGCTACGCGGCGATGTTCACCGGGGCAATCGGGGACCCGGGCCGCATCGCCACAGCTTTCAGGAGCGGAAGCACCCACGACATCGTCGTGGCGGTCCGGCCCATCTCCGAGACCCTGCTCAACGCAACGCCCTTCATCTTCGCCGGGCTTGGCCTCACCGTGTCGTTCCGCGCCGGGCTGTTCAACCTGGGCGTGGACGGGCAGTTCCTCATGGGCGGTCTGGGCGCTTCGATCGCGGCCACGCTTGTCGCAGGACACCTGCCGCCACAGCTCGCGCTGGTGGTTGCGGTGGCGGGCGGGATCGTCGCGGGTGGCGCCTACGGGTTTGTCCCGGGCCTCCTCAAAGCGCGGACCGGCGCACACGAGGTGATCACCACCCTCATGCTCAACGGCATTGCGGGGAACCTCGCGTTCCTCATCGGCGGCATGATCGCAATCTCCCCGCCAACGTCGCTCCCCGCGGTCCCGCGGCTCCTTGGTCTGCCAACGATCCGCCTGGACTATGGCTTCGTCATCGCACTCGCGATGGCCGCGGTGGTGTCGTGGCTGCTGTTCCGCACCACCCTTGGTTTTGAGATCCGGACAGCGGGCTTCAGCGGCACGGCTGCACGCGTGGCCGGCATCCGGCCCGGCCGAACCGTGATGCTGGCGATGGCGCTGTCCGGCGGGCTGGTGGGGATGGGC
>CAIXZV010000256.1 GCA_903924005.1 uncultured Chloroflexota bacterium
CCCCGACAGCACATCTGGCGTCGGGTCGCCGGCACTTCCGTCTGCGCCGACACGCGGCGCGACCGCGGGGGGTTCAACCCCCGCGGTCGAGCTGATCGGCATCACCAAGGTCTTCCCCGGTGTGATCGCCAACGATCACATCAACCTCGCGGTCTTGCCAGGCGAGGTTCTCTGCCTCTTGGGCGAGAACGGCGCCGGGAAGTCAACCCTCATGAGCATCCTCTCCGGGCTCTACCGGCCGGACGAGGGCCACATCCGGGTTGCGGGCAAGGACGTCGTCATCGACTCCCCGCGCCGCGGTCGCGACCTGGGCGTGGGCATGGTGTACCAGCACCTCAGCCTGATCCCAACGCTCACTGTCCTCGAGAACCTGATGCTGGGCACGAACCCAGGTCTGGTGCTCAAGGAGAAACTCGCGAGGATCCACCTCGAAGAGCTCGCCAAGACGCTCGGCGTCACGGTTGACGCGGACGCGCAAACAGGCTCCCTGTCGCTGGGCCAGCAGCAGCACATCGAGATCATCAAGGCGCTCTGGAAGGGCTCCAAGGTCCTCATCCTGGACGAGCCCACCTCGATGCTGACGCCGCAGGGCATCGCCGAGCTGCAGGGCGTCCTTGTGCAGCTCAAGGCGAGCGGCCTCGCCATCATCTTCATCACCCACAAGCTCCACGAGGCCGTGGCGATCGGCGACCGGATCGCGATCCTGCGGCAGGGAAAGGTTGTCGGCGAGATCGGGCCCGAGGTGGTCCACAGCCTCAGCCCATCCCAGCTGCAGCAGAAGATCGTTGTCACCATGTTTGGCGACGAGGCCGCCTCCGTCGCGGATGTCGCCGAACTGCGCGGCGATCTCGGCCGCAAGCAGGCCGCCCACACCCTCAGTGAGGCGCCGCTCTTGGAGATGGTGGACGTCTCAGCGCCCGGCGTCCGCGGCCAGTACGGGATCACCAACCTGTCGCTCGCGGTCCGCGGCGGCGAGATCCTCGGCATCGCAGGCGTGGACGGCAACGGACAGCGTGCGTTGGCCGAAGTCATCGCCGGTCAGCGCAAGGCGAGCACCGGCGAGATCCGCCTTGCTGGATCCGCGATCAACCACCTCGCCGTCTCGGCGCGGCAGCGTCTCGGTCTCCGCTACGTGACCGACGACCGCCTCGGCGAGGGCGTGGTTCGCCCGTTTGCGGTGAGCATGAACCTTGTGCTCAAGCGCATCGGCGACGCGCCATTCTGGCGGCGCGGTGCTATCGACCGCACGGCCATCAACGCAACCGCCCGCGAGCTGATCATGCAGTTCGACATCCGCACCCCCACGGAGGGAACGCGGATTGGCAAGCTCTCGGGTGGCAACATCCAGAAGGCGCTGCTGGCGCGCGAGTTGTCGTTCGAGCCGAAGGTGGTGGTCTTCAACAAGCCAACCCACGGCCTGGACGTCCGAACCATCGCCATGGTTCGCGAGCGCATCCGGGAGATGGCTGCTCGCGGCGTCGCCACCATCGTCATCTCAACGGACCTAGACGAGCTCATCGACCTCTCCGACCGCGTGGCCGTCCTCTTTGAGGGGCAGATCGCCGGCGTCGTTGAGAATGGGCCCGGGGCCGAAACCCGAATCGGAGAGCTCATCGTGGGAGCACAGGCCGCATGACAGCCCCTGCCAAGCCGGCGGACGCCGCGCGTGACGCCAGTCCCGGCCGCGCCGCCGCCATCGCGGATGGTGTTGTGCGGTCGGTTGGCCCGATCGTCCTTGCCTTCCTGTTCTGTGGGCTGCTCCTGCTCTTGCTGGGCCGGGACCCGCTAGCGTTCTACGGGAACATCGTGACCGCCGGCGTCCTCCGACCATCCGGCCTCCAGGACAGCATCACCCGCATGGCCCCGGTCCTGCTGATTGCCGCGGGCCTTGTGATCGTGTTCCGTGCCAACCTCTGGAACCTCGGGACCGACGGGCAGTTTCTGTTCTCGGCAGCCATGGTGGCGGGGCTTGGCCCCATCGTCTTGGCCGTGGTGCCCGGCCCGATTGGCTGGCTGTTCCTGATGGCGGTGGCGATGGCCGTCGGCGCAATGTGGACCGTCATCCCGGCGCTGCTCAAGGCGCGCTACGGGATCAACGAGATCATCACGACCATGATGATGACCTTCATCGGTGTCGGCGTGGCAAACCTGCTGGTCAAGGGCCCGTTCAAGGGGACCTCGATGGTGCCGCAGACCTCCGTGGTGCCCAAGGCGCTGATGCTGACGGACGTTCCCGGGACCAGCATCCACATCGGGGTGTTTGTTGCGCTCGCGGTCATCGTGATCGTCCACATCGCCCTCACCCGAACGTCGTTTGGCACCCGGCTGGACGTGCTTGGCGCAAACCCGCGCGCGGCGGTCCACCTTGGGATTGACGTGCAGCGGCTCACGGTCACGGCATTCGCCCTCAGCGGCGCGCTGATCGGTCTCGCGGCAGCCGTGGACATCCTGGGGATCTTTGGCTACATGCGAGCAGACTGGAACCCGGCTTACGGCCTCAAAGTGGTCCCGATCGTCTTTCTGGCGCGTCTCAACGCCCTCGCCATCATCCCGTTTGCAATCTTCTTCTCCGTCGTGTCCATCGGCGGCGAGTACGCGGCCCGGCAGGCCAGCCTGCCCAGCGACTTCATCCTCTACGTGGTGGGGCTCATCCTGATCTTCATGGTCATCACCCAGTACCTGAGCGACAAGCGCGCCAGGGGCGAGCGCATCCTGCCGCGCCGCGCTGCAAAGGCGGCCGCTGATGTCTGAGCTTCTGACGCCAACCTTCCTGACCGCCTTTGTGGCGAGCGGGATCCTCGCCGGTATCCCGCTCCTGTTCGCCGCACTTGGTGAGACCATCGCCGAGCAG
>CAIXZV010000257.1 GCA_903924005.1 uncultured Chloroflexota bacterium
ATCTCGGCCCGTCGCTGCGCAGCGACCCAAACCTGTCGGTCACCTACTACGGGTTCAACGCGAGGAGCGGCAGCCTCTTTGCGAACGTGAAGCTGCGACAGGCGTTTGCCCAAGCGGTGGACTGGCGGCGGCTGGCAAAGCTGGACGAGCCCGGCTCATCTGTGCCGGCCACCAGCATCGTTCCAGCCGGGATCCCTGGGGCGCCCACCGGGGATTACCTCGCGCCGTATGACCCAGCAGGTGCGCGCCAACTCCTGGCGGACGCGGGATACCCTGGCGGCAGCGGGCTGCCGGTGGTCCACTTCACTGCCCTTGGCGGGGGCTACGACACCGGCATTCTCCAGATGCTTCGCGACAACCTCGGCGTGAACATCGAGTACGCCGGGATGGACTTCGGCGACTACCAGGGGTTGCTGGCCACAGATACGCCCGACATCTGGTCCATCTCGTGGGTGGCGGACTATCCGGGTCCCAACGACTTCCTCGGCGTCCTGCTCGAATCCGGCTCCACCGCCAACAGCGGCGGATGGTCGTCTCCGGCCTTTGACACGGCCGTCCAACAGGCAACGGCCGCTTCCAACGGTGCCGATGCTCTGGCCGCCTATACCAAGGCGCTGGGCATCGTCCGCGATGAGGCGCCGCTCGTGCCCGTCTCGTACGGCACGTCCTACTCGCTGGTCCGCGACGGACTCCTTGGCGCGTCCGAGACCGGGACCGGGATCATCCGCCTTGCGGGCCTTGCCTGGAGCACCGGTCAATGACCCGACAACGCTCCCTGATGGTCTTCCGGCGCACCCTCGCGTCGCTGGCGGTCACGCTGCTGTTCGTCGCCCCGGGCGTGAGTGCCGTCCGAGGAGCCGGCGGTGCGGTCCCATTCCCGACGGCGCCCACAGCAACTGCCCAATACCTCACGTCAATCACGTTCAGCGTCCCGTACACCTCGCCGGGCCCGGTCCAGAGCGCGGAGTTGCGCATCCGGTATCCGGGGGCGATGGGCCCCTGGATCACGCCGTTGCCCGCGCCGGCAACCGAGACCGGCACGTTGCGCTACACCCTTGACCTCACCGGTGGCGGCCACCTGGCGCCCAACACCGTCCTCACGGCCACCTTCGCCCTGGCAGCCGGGGCTGAGACGTACACAAGCCCTCCGGTCACGGTCCGCTATCGCGACACAAGCCACACCTGGAAGTCCGTCAGCGGCAGCATCGTCACCGTGTACTGGTACTCCGGGTCCGCTTCCTTTGGCCAGCAAGCGCTCGACATCGCTGAGAAGGCCATCAAGGACACCTCCGCGCTGCTGGGCGTCACCGAGAAGGACCCCATCGACTTCTACATCTACGGCGACGAAACATCCTTCCGCGACGCCCTTGGACCCGGGACCCGCGAGAACGTGGGCGGTCAGGCGCACGCCGATATCCGGACGCTCTTCGCGCTGATAACGCCCGCGGACATCGGCGCAAGCTGGGTGTCAACGGTGGTCCCGCACGAGCTCACACACCTCGTCTTCAACACCGCGATCGACAACCCGTACCGGTTCCCGCCGCGCTGGCTCAATGAGGGTCTGGCCGTCTACCTGTCCGAGGGCTACGGCTCGTTCGATCGCGGTCTTGTCACAGACGCCGTGGACAACCAGACGCTGTTGCCCCTCATCGCCCTGAGCGGCCAATTCCCCACAGATTCCCAGAAGACCTACCTCGCCTACGCGGAGTCGGTCTCGGCTGTGGACTACCTGGTCCGCGGTCAGGGGAAGGACAAGCTGTTCAAGCTCGTTCTCGCCTACAAAGCAGGCCTCACTGATGACGAGGCCTTCGACCAGGCGCTCGGCACCGATCTTCTCGGCTTCCAGACCGGCTGGCTCAAGGCGCTCCGCGCCGCAACACCGCAGCAGTACGGCCCGCAGCCAGCCCCCGCCGGGCCTGTGCCTCCTGGTTGGGACCAGACCCCGCCCGATGGGTCGGCGGGCGCCTCCGGCTCACCTGCGCCGTCTGGAGCCGCGCCCTCGGCCACCACCGCAACCACGCCCACCCCGCAACCCACCGCCGCACCAGTGGACGGGCAAGGGAGCCAGCCGGCTGACATCGGCCTGATCCTGCTTGCCGTCGTCATCGTGGCCGGTGCCATGCTGATCGGGCTTGTCCTGGCCGGTCGGCGCGCCCGGGCGGGATGAACGGACTCTTCGCCCGCACCCGGGCGATAGCGACCTGGCAGGTGACGCTCGGCGTCGCCCTCCTTGTGTTGGGCTTCCTGATTGCGGCGCAGGTTCGCTCGGAGGGACCGCGCGTCCGATACACAAGCCAGGAGCGGACACCCCTTGTTGCAACGGCGCTGGATCTTCAGGCGCAGCAAGAGGCCCTGAAGACACAACTCCTCGCGATACGCGCCGAGATCCAGGGGTACGAGCAGCAGGGTCAAGGCGGGGCGGCAATCACCGGCCAACTCAACGACCAACTGCAGGCCGCGCGACTGTCCTCGGGCCTCGTGGCGCTCCAGGGCCCAGGCCTCGTCATTCAGCTCACGGACTCCAGCGCAGCCGTTCCAATCGATGGCAATGCCCGCGATTACCTTGTGAGCGGCGACGACGTCCTCGCTGTGATCCGTGCGCTGTGGCTGTCGGGCGCCGAGGGTATTGCGGTCAACGGCGAGCGTCTGGTCGTGTCCAGCGCCATCATCGACATCGGTGGCTCGGTGCTTGTCAACTCGGCTTACCTTGCGCCGCCGTACCAGGTCTCGGCGATTGGCCCAGCAGGGATGTTTGACAAGCTTGTCCGCGAGCCGGGCTTTGTGGACTTCGTGAAGGCAAGAGCACAGACCTTCGGTATTGGTGTCTCCTATGCCACGCCTGCATCGGTGGACCTGCCCGCGTATGCGGGCTCCGTGACGCTGCGTTATGGCAAGTCCGCGCCAACGCCCGAGCCATCGTTGGCTGCCCCGTGAGGCGCGGCTGGCGCGGCAAGGTTGCCGTTGGCACCGTCCTGCTCATCCTGGGCTTTCTTGCGGTTGCCCAATTGCGCTCGCAGGCCACGGACCAGGCCCTCGCCCAATTGAGCGTGCAGGACCTGACGGAGCTTGTGGCCAACCTGACGGCGCGCAACAACCAGTTGCGCGACGATCTCCGCAGCCTTGAAATGCAGCGGACCACACTGCAGGGGGCGGTCCAGCGCGGGGACTCGTCTGCGGCCTCCATCCGAAATGACCTGCAGCGCCTGCTCGGCTGGTCGGGCGCGCTTGGCGTGAGCGGTGCCGGGGTGCGAATCTCGGTGGCCGGATCGCTCCCGTCCGACGGGATCAACTCGCTGGTGAACGAGTTGTGGAACGCTGGAGCTGAGGCCGTCTCTATCGACGGCATCCGCCTGGTGCCAGGCCTCGTTGTCGTGGGCACTGGTGACTCGCTCGAGATTGGGGGCTCGCCGCTGGTGCCGCCGCTCGAGATCCTTGCCATTGGCCAGCCCGAGACGCTCGCAGGATCGCTGACGCGGGCAGGTGGTCCAATCGCCCAGCTGGCGGCCACGTACCCGCAGGTCACCCTCGCCGTGAGCGGCCAGGATCTCGTCCAGATCAAAGCCACAGACCGCTCGCTCGCGCCGGTTCTCGGCAAGCCACGGCTCTGATGCCGTCGCCCGGAGGGGCGTCCGCCGCCGGCCTCCTCTGCTACGCTCCGCCGCTATGACCTCGCAACCGGTGCTCAAGCTCCTGCTCGGGGACATCGTCCGGCTCCGCCGAAGCCATCCGTGTGGCGCCGACACCTGGCTGGTTGATCGGCTTGGGGCGGACATCGGCATTCGCTGCCAG
>CAIXZV010000258.1 GCA_903924005.1 uncultured Chloroflexota bacterium
GAGCGTGCGCATGTTGTGCATCCGGTCCGCGAGCTTGATGAGGACAACGCGGATGTCGTCGGCCATCGCCAGAAACATCTTGCGGATGTTCTCGGCCTGCTGCTGCTCGTGGCTGTGGGTGCTGAACTTGGAGAGCTTCGTGACGCCGTCGACGAGATGGGCGATCTCAGGACCAAACCGCTCCTCGACATCGGCAAGGCTGAACTCGGTGTCCTCGGCGACGTCGTGGAGGAGCGCCGCCGCCACCGCAACGGGGTCGATGCCAAGCTCGGCGAGGATCTGCGCCGACGCGATTGGATGCGTGACATAGGGCTCGCCGGAGGCACGCACCTGCGATCCGTGCGCCTCGATCGCCAGGGCGAAGGCCCGCTCGATGACATCCAGACTGGCACCGGGGTGGTGGCGCCGCACCGTGGCGATGAGGTGGCGCTTCGCCCCCTCGCCGTCAAACGGCGGGGCGCTCTTCATCGTTCGCGGGGCGGAGGGCACAACGGCGGCCGTGCCCTTGCCCTTCGTGGGCAATCCCGCCCGACTCGACGCAGACGCGGCGAGTGGGACTTCCGGGTCGCGGACGATCGGATCGGCCATCCGCGGAGTCTACCCGCCCAACGACCATCCCATCACCGCGAGGGTCTGCCGCGCAACGACTGCCTCGTCCCACGGGAGGGCGTGGTCCGCGTACAGGATGGTGGCCTCGTGGCCCTTGCCCGCCAGGAGAACGATGTCCCCGGGGCGAGCCCGCGCCAACGCCTCCCTGATGGCCGCACGCCGGTCCGGAATGCCCAGCGCATCCACGCCGGCGATCCTGCCCGCCGAGACTGCGCCCGCGACGATCTCCGCCACGATGGCCGCGCCATCCTCGCCGCGCGGATCCTCGTCCGCGGCAATCACAAGCCGGCAGCGCTCGCCCGCGACGCGGCCCATGACAGCGCGCTTTGCCGTATCCCGCTCCCCTGCAGAGCCAAAGACGACGATCAGGCCGCCGCCCGCCGCCGACGCGACCGGCCCCAGCAAGTCCAGCACGGTCTCCAGCGAGGCCGGCGAGTGGGCGTAGTCCACGATGACGCCAAACGGCTGGCCGGCATCGATGCGCTCCATGCGGCCCGGCACGCCGGTCACCGCCTCAAGACCTGCACGCACGGACGCCGGATCAAGCCCCAGCCCTTCGCCGAGCGCCACAACGGCCAGCGAGTTGTGGACGTTGAAGCGCCCCGCTAGGCGCAGCGAGACTTCGCCAGGGCCCGAGGGGGCGTCGTAGGCAATCCGAAGGCGCTGCGCATCCTCCTGGACGCGCGTGGGACGAACGGCAGCGCCGGCTGCAGCGCCATAGCCCACGACGTTTGCGCCGGCCGCCTCGGCCGCCCGCACAAACCAGGGTGCTGACGCGTCGTCAAGGTTGATGACAGCCACCTTGGGCCATTGGCGGGCGGCCGTGGTCTTGGCCTGCCCGGCCAGCATCTCGAACAGGCGGACCTTGGCATCGCGGTAGCGTTCGAAGGTGCCGTGGAGCTCAAGGTGCTCATGGGTCAGGTTGGTAAACACCGCGGCGTCGTAGCTGATGCCGGCCACGCGCCCCAGCTCCAGAGCGTGCGACGTGGTTTCCAGAACCGCTGCCTGGTCGCCGGCGCTCACCATCGCCCGGAGCGTCGCCTGCAGTTCCGGAGCGCCAGGCGTGGTGACATGCGTGGCGTGGCGCTCGCGGGTGCCGCCGACGCGCGTCTCCACCGTGCCGACGAGCCCCGTCGCCAGACCCGCCGCCTCCAGGGCCGCGGCCGCAAGAAACGACGTTGTGGTCTTCCCGTCCGTCCCGGTGATCCCGATGACGCCCAGCTCGCGCGCCGGGTCTCCGTACCACCAGGCGGCAGCCACGGCCAGCGCGGCACGGGCGTCCCGAACAACGATCTGCGGCATGTCCGTGACGGCGTCCACCCGATGCCCCACGAGGTGCTCCACAAGGGCGGCCGACGCCCCCGCTGCGGCCGCGGCGCGGACGTACCCATGCCCATCCACATGAAAGCCCGGCACAGCCACAAACAGGCGTCCGCCCCCCGCCCGGCGCGAGTCTTCGGTCACACCGCTTACGGTGGCTCCCGCCACATCGGGGGCGTCAGCGAGAAGCCCCGCGCGGTCCAGCCGAGGCAGCAGGTCAGCCAGCGGCTTTGGCGCCGCAGGCTCCGCAGCCGCTACCAGGGCGTCGATGGCGCTTGCGCTGGTGTGCGTCATCGCAAACCCGCTTTGGCCGCAAGGCGTCCGGTGACCCGCCCGAGCCCATCGCGCCGCGGCCGCGTCCGCTTCGAGGACGGGCGTGACCCAGCGCCTAGGCGTTGGATGGTCGCCCTCGACCGCAGCGTGTCATCCAGAATGCGGCCCCTGTTGAAGACGATATCGCCCGGCTCGCCGAGGTGAACCCGCTGCAACGCCCAACGGGTACGCACGGCGCGGTTCTGCGCCTCCGCACTCCCCTCGCGGATCCGCACAGACAACTGGTGGCGGCTCGCAGTGCGCTGGTCCCAGGCAGCGCGCCAGTTGGCGGTCACCGTACGGATCGTCGGCGGCGAACTCACTCCGTCGCGTCCGCGTCGGGCGCCACCCCGCTCCCGCCGTCCTTGCCCACGGGCGCTGCACCTGCTGACGCAAGACCGGCCATGCGTCGGGCCACGACCACACGCGCCGCCTGGGCGCTCACGTAGACGCGCCGCCCTAGGCCGGACAGCACCAAGTCGAAGCCGCCGATGTACCGGACCTCACGCCCGCCGAACCCGGCCTTGAAGTGCGCGATGCCCGGCTGGGCGAGTCCCCACATGTCGTAGCTGGTTGCCCCGTCCTCGGCAGCGCCGCGAATCGCCTCCCACTTGAGCAGGTAGTTCGCACGCAGCTCGCCGCCCTCGCCGGTCATGCCGCCGTACGGCTCGATCACCCGGGCCCCGTTGCGGATCAGAAACAGCGCCGCCTGCGGCACGCCGCGAGCATCGTTCGCGAACAGCATCCTGGTATCCCCTGTCGGGCGGAATGCCTCCCAGACGTCACGGTACGCACGCTCCGTGCGGATCAAGAACCCGGCGCGGTCCGCGGTCTCGCGGTAGATCCGGTAGAAGGGCTCGATGGGGTCATCGCCGCCGTCTACAACGGTCACTCCAGCCGACCTCGCCTTGTTGACGTATTGCCGCCACTTCTTGCGGAGGCCCGACCAGAGCGCCGGCTCACCGTCCGCCAGGTCGATGATCCGCGTGCTGGCCGGCTGCACCGGCCGCGTGGGCTGCCATCCACACGCGAGGAACGCCGCGGCCACGGCACCCTCAGGATCAAGTGGACCGCCAGCCTCAATCTCAGGGTCGACGTGTACGTGCGAGACTCGGCCCATTGACGCCGCCCGAAGCGCGTCCGTGAATGCCGCGACCGCGGCTGGGGACCACGCAGTTGCCACGGGACCCCGCGGCGCATAGGCGAACGCCCAGGGTAGCGGCCGGGGTCGTCGCAGCAGCAGTTGGGCGCCAATGGTCCCGCCATCCCCGCTGTCGGCGATGACACGGACCTTCGTCCAGCCGTTGGGCTCCTTGACGACGGCCCAGGCAGACGCCTGAAGGTGTGACCCATTGACACAGCCGGCGTCGAAGGCATCCCACGCGGCGTCGCCCTGCTGCCCCGCGGCCACGGCGCTGCGGAGGGCGAGGTTGGAGGCGTCCATGGCGCGAGGATACAGCGTCGCCACGGGCGGACCACCGCTCGTGCCGGTCGGGTCGCGACGCGGGTGGGCAACAGAGCCGCCACAAGCCGGTGGCACCCAAAAGGGGTCTCCGCCGTGACCTGGAACCCGCACAGCCGGATCGAGTTGGACATCGCCGCCAATGCCCCGCCGCTCGCGCTTACCGACGCCGGCGGGCGAGATCCCCGGCCACCGCCACGATCATCTGGAGTTCTGGGATCCGCAGCAGCCGTGCGAGCCCGATATACACGAGCCCGCCCGCGCCGGTTGCCAGCACCAGCCGCAAAAGCAGCGAGAGCCGTGCCGGGCCAACCGCGAGCCCCGTCACGTTTGCCCACACCAGCCAGACGACGGCGCCGGCCACCACTGCGGCCGCGAGATCCACCAGCAAGGCGACCGTCAGCGACTTCAGGTCCAGGGCCGGCCGCCGGTGCGCGAGGACCACAACCATCACCAAGGCCTCAACCCATGCCCCCGCCGCAACCGCCAGCGCGAGGCCGGCGAGTCCAAGCGGGCCGGCCAAGACCAGAGCGAGCGTGATCGAAAGGCAGGTCCCGACGAGCACGATCCCGACCGGCGTCCTCGTGTCCTGCTCGGCGTAGAACCCTTGGGCGAGGATCGCGATCTCTGCGTGGGCGGTGAGCCCGATGAGGAAGACGAAGAGGATGTTCGCCGTCACAGTCACGGCGGCCGGGTCGAACCGGCCAAACCCGTACAGCAGGTCCACCACGCCACGGCTCTCGACCATCCCCATTGTGGCGATCGGCAGCATCACGAACAGCAGCAGCCGGATCGAGCGGCGAAGCATGTACGCGTACTCGGCGTGGTCGTTGGTGGCAACCGAGTGCGCGAGGGCCGGCAGCATGACTGCGCCCAACGCCATGCTGATGACACC
>CAIXZV010000259.1 GCA_903924005.1 uncultured Chloroflexota bacterium
GCCAGGTCCTCACGCCGCTGGACATCGAGCGGACGATGGGCCTCACCGAGGGGAACATCTTCCAGGGCGAACTTTCGCTGGAGCAGTTGTTCTTCAACCGGCCGGTTCCAGGCTACGCCCGGTTCAGGACGCCAGTGGACAACCTCTGGCTCACCGGCTCGTCCACCCACCCGGGCGGCGGGATCATGGGCGCAAACGGGCGCCTCGCCGCGCTCGAGGTCCTCAAGTCCCGCGGCCGGAAGGTGGCCTGACGATGGCTAGCTCCACCAATCGCTACGACGCCATCGTCGTCGGCGGCGGTCACAATGGTCTTGTCGCCGCGGCCTACATGGCCAAGGGCGGTCTGCGCGTGCTCGTGCTGGAGGCGCGGGACCGCGTGGGCGGCGCAGCCGTCACGGAGTTGCTGGGCGGTGTCCGTGTCCCTGCGCTGGCGCATACCGTGGGCCGGCTTCGCCCGTCCGTGGCCAACGATCTGGACCTGAAGTCCCACGGTCTGGCGCTCGTGTCGCCCGAGGTCCGTGTGTTTGCCCCGCAGCCGGACGGCCGGGCGGTGACGCTCTGGGGCAACCTCGCCGGCAGCGTCGAGTCACTGCGCACCTGGTCCGAGACGGACGCAGCCGCCTTCGTGGAGTTTGACCGCCGGGTGCGGGCGCTCTCCAAGTTCATGCTGGACCTGGGCGAAGAAGCCCCGCCCGAGATCAAGGCCCCAGGCTTTGGCGATGCGCTGGTGGGTCTTCGTCTTGGCCGCGCGTTCCGCGGGCTGGGCAAGACCGACGGGCGAACGATCCTGCGCGTGCTGGCGATGGCCGTCGCTGACTTCGTGGCCGAATCCTTCTCAACTGAGGCCATCCGGGCCACCACCGCGTGGCGCGGTGTCCGGCACACGGCGATGGGTCCGTGGTCCGCGGGTTCCACCCAGGTGCTGCTGGCCGATGCCGCGGGCAACGAGGGCGGCGCTGGCGAAACAGTGTTTGCCAAGGGCGGCCCGTCGGGTCTGTCCGAGGCGCTGGCCTCGGCTGCTCGCGCGTACGGCGCGGAGATCCGCGTGGGCGTCCGGGTCACCCAGGTGCTCACCGCCGATGGCGTGGTCACCGGCGTTGTCACCGAGGGCGGCGAGGAGATTGCTGCGGCCGCCGTGGTGTCCGGCCTGGACCCAAAGCGCCTGCTCACAACGCTTGTTGACCCTCTCACCGTTGGCCCCAACATGCGCTGGCGCGCCGGCAACATCCGGACGCCCGGGACCACCGCCAAGGTGAACCTTGTGCTGGACGGGCTGCCGGAGTTCCCCGCGGCCGGCGGCGACGCGCGCCTGCTCCGCGGCCGGATCCAGGTTGGCACCACGTCGATTGACGCGATGGAGCACGTCTTCGACGAGTCGAAGTACGGGCGCTTTGCTGCTGAGCCGGTTCTGGAGGCGACGATCCCGTCGCTTGTTGACCCGACGCTGGTGGAGGGCGCGCCGGAGGGCACGCACGTCATGAGCGTGGTGGCCCAGTGGATGCCGCCGAAGCGTGCCGCTGCCGATTGGGCCGCCGGGGCGCAGGACCGCGAGGCCGTGGGCGACGCCGTCCTGCGCTCGCTCGAGACGGTTGCGCCAGGCATCACCGGCCGCGTCAAGGTTCGTCAGGTGCTGACGCCGGGCGACCTCGAGACCGAGTACGGGCTGACCGGCGGCCACCCGATGCACGCTGAGCCCGGGCTGGACTCGTTCTTCCTGTGGCGGCCGCTGCTGGGCTGGGCCCGCTACCGGATGCCCGTGGAGGGCCTGTATCTCGCCGGCTCCGGCGCCCACCCGGGCGGCGGCGTCACGGGCGCACCGGGCCGCAACGCGGCACGCGAGGTCATCGCGGACAAGCGCAAGCGTCGCAAGTAGCTCGTCTTGACGTCCCGGCCCCAAGCCGGTCGCAGGATTTCAATCTGACTGAACAGGTGGGCGCTTCAGGCTGCCCTGTGTTCATTCCGACTGGAAAGTGGCGGGCCCGCGCCGTGATTCGGCCCGGAATCGCGCGCGGATCGCCGCATATCGGCGTCTAGGCCTGCGAGTTGTTCATTCGGAATGGAATCACGCCGGCCCTGCCGGCGACATTTCGCAAGGAGCGAGCAGGATCTCTGTCCGGGGTACCTTCAGGGCGAAGACAGGCGTCTGGAGCCCGATGTGGGGTCGAAAAGGACGCTGGATGGCCCGTCGAGTACCCGAATCCCCCGCAATGCCCGCCCCGCCCCATGACGAAACCCGGTTTAGGGCGCAAGCCGTTCGCTAGGTGCGAATTGGTGCGAGTCGGCCGCGGCGGCAGCTACTCAGCGAGGTCCTCGGGGTCTCCGGCAGGCTCGTGCAGCGTCCACGTCCAGTTCGGCAGTTCGCGGAGCAGGCGTCGGCCGGTCAGGTCCAGGTGGATGGGTGTGACCGAGACTCGGCGGTTGACCACCGCGTAGATGTCTGTGCCCGGGGTGCCCAGCCCCGTGGGCGGCTGGCCGCCAATCCAGTAGTACGGCGTCCCGCGCGGGTCCACGCGCCGGAGCAGCTCGTCCTGGTAGACGCGGTGGCCAAGACGGGTCACCTCCACGCCCTCGCACTCGGCCGCAGGCACCGCTGGCACGTTCACGGACAGCAGCTCGCCACGCCGCAGACCGTGCTCCAGGATGTTGCGCGCCACGAGCCGGGCGGCCACACCCGCCAGCTCAAAGTCCATCCGATCCACGTATTCCTGCGAGATGGCAAAGGCCGGCAGCCCTGCGATCACCGCCTCCATCGCGGCGGACACGGTGCCCGAGTACGTGACGTCGTCGCCCAGGTTTGCGCCGTAGTTGATCCCCGAGGCCACAAGGTCAAACGGCTGCTCAAAGAACCCCAGCGTCGCAAGCGCCACGCAGTCCGTCGGCGACCCGTCCACGGACCAGCCCGTCGAGCCGTCGGCCAGCTTGCGCTCGCGCACGCGGAGCGGCCGCATCATCGTCTTCCCGTGACCCACGGCGGACTGGTTTGTCTCGGGCGCTACCACTTCCACATCGCCCACGGCAGCCAGCGCTTGCGCAAGCGCAAGCAGGCCAAGCGAGTCGATGCCGTCGTCGTTGGTGACCAGGATCCGCGGCCGCGCAGTCCAGTCGCCAAGGGGCCGGCCGACACGCTTGAGCGGTCGACTGCCGGCTCGGGCGCCCGCCAGCGGCTCGCCGTGCTCCATGTCCACGTCGCGGCGCTCCGCCCGGGCGCGCTCGCGGCTCATGTCGGGCTTATCGGCCTTGCCGGCCACGTCCTCGCTCATCGGGGCGCGCTCACTTCGGCGCCGGCCGGGCCTCGTCGAGGTCCTCGTCAACGCCGCCCACAGGCTCGCGCGGCCGTCGCACGGGCCGGCCTTCGCGTGCCTCAACACGCTTCGTCGCCCGGTCCGCCACCGTACCGGCCTCGTGGTTGCGCTCAAACCAGTGGAAGAAGAACGCGGACAGCACCGCGGCAATCGGGATGCCAAAGATGGCCCCGGCGATCCCGGCGATGGACGATCCCACGCCTTGTTCGGTTCGCTTCCACCCACAAGAAGGAAGTATCCCAGGAAATACCCCGCGGAAATGGCACCGCAGAAGTGGAA
>CAIXZV010000260.1 GCA_903924005.1 uncultured Chloroflexota bacterium
CCGTGCAAGATGGTCGCCCCCGAGATGGAGAAGCTCGCGGCCAAATACGACGGTCTGGTGGATGTCGTCAAGGTTGACGTGGACGCCAACCCGGGCCTGTCGCAGGCCTTCGGGATCATGAGCATCCCAACCATCGCGTTCTTCAAGCCGGGCGCCCAGCCGCAGGGTGTCGTTGGGTTCAAGCCGCTTGAGCAGCTTGAGCAGTCCTTCGGCCTTACGCCGCTTCTGGCCGGCAAGCTCAGCTAGCCGCTCCCCCGCCCTACAGCAGACGGCCCTAGCGAGGGGGTTCCCCCGCCGGGGCCGTTTTGATTCCCGGCAGACGACGCGGCGCCCGCGCAGCCAATCAGCGGAAGGCGCGGCGGTGGGCCAGCTTGACCCAGGCCTCGGCGCGGTCCAGCGCGAACTGGTCCGTCTTTCGCGGCATGAAGACAATCCACCCGGCGCCGCGCATCGACGGCTGCGTGTCTGGCGTGCGCAATGCAGCCGTCGCAATCGAGGGCTCCAGCCCAACCTCGAGGAAGTCAGCGCCAAGGCACGCAAACACGCGCATCTCAACCGCAAGCAGCACGAGCGGCCCGTCGCGCCGCCGGCTCACGTTCTCAAGTTCCTCAATCACGGTCTCAATCCGCTCGTCGAGCGTCTCGTCAAGCGCAACTTCGGCCGCCGCGGCGCCAATGGCCGCTTCGCCCTCGTCCAAGGGCCCGTCGTCGTCGGCCGCGTGGTCTTCGGCGTCTCGCGGGTCCTCGACAGGCGGCGGGCCGCTCACGCGATGGCCGCCAGCACGGCCTGCAGTTCGGGCAGGTGCTCCTCGTAGTGACCCGTGGTCTCCCCGAAGAAGTACTCCTGATGGCGAGGGTGCTTGATCCAGCGCGACTCCGGGACCACGGTGAGGTACCCGCGCAGTTCGCCCGCGGCCAGACGGAAGCGCGAGCGCACCTCTGCGATGGGCAGCGCCCGCCACGCGATGATCCCGGCGTCGTTGAACCTGTCGGCCTCGCCCGGGATGGCCCAGCGCGCGTGGTTGGCGCTGTAGGTGGGGCTGTTCTCGTTGACCGCAAGCTCCTTGGCCACCTGGAGCGAGATCTCCTGCCACTGCACGAGGTGGCCCATCAGGTCGCGCCCAGACCAGCCGAGCTCCGTTGGCGGGACAACCTCAAGCTGCTCATCGGTGAGGGCGTCAAGCGCTTCAAAGGCGCGGAACGTGTCGCGCTCGTCCTCAAGGAACGAGAGTGCGTCGAAATACATGACCGCATGCTAGACCCCCCGACGATGGCGTGGTGCTAGAGTCCGAACAGTGACCGACGACTTGCCGTTTCGCCTGCCTCCCGTTGCCTCCGCCGCCAATGCAAACATGCCCGCCGACGTCCTGTCGCCGGAGCTGCTGGCGAGCCTCCTTGTCGACGGCGACGAGGAACTTGCGGCATGGACCCTGAGAAGCGCCATCGCTGCATCCACCCGCGCCGCCGTGTACGACGGCATCCTCCGGGACGCCATGCGCCTTGTCGGGGAGAACTGGCGGAGCGGCCGCTGGTCTATCGCAGAAGAACACCTGGCGTCCCGGACGCTGCTGGCGGTCCTGGAGCAGCTCCGTCCCGCCACCACGCCCCGGTCGCGAATCGGCCCGCTCGCCGTTTTGGCCGGTGTCGCCGGGGAGCAGCACACCATTGGGCTCATCTGTCTGGAGCAGGTCCTCACAGATGATGGTTGGACGGTGGCAAACCTCGGCGCAGACCTGCCCGACACGGACCTCGCGGGCTACGTTGCGCGCCAGCAGGTCATGCTGGTTGCCCTGTCGGCGTCCGAGGAGCCGCGGCTCAACTCGCTCACCGACGCGGTTGTGGCCGTGCGGGTTGCTGGCGGCATGCGCCCCTTGCCCATCCTGATCGGCGGCATCATCGCCTACCAGCCCGGGGTCAAGGAGCGCACCGGCGCCGACGGCGTGGCGCTGGACCTTGCCCAGGCGCTTGCCTTCGCCCGGAAGCACCGCCCGGCCGCCAGCTAGACCGCCACCGGCTCCCGGTACTCGCCAAAGACGTCACGCAAGACGCTGCACTGCTCGCCCAGCGTGGCGTACGCGGCAGCGCAGCGCAGGAAGTGCGGCATCAGGTTGGTCTCTGACGATCCGGGCTTTGACGCCGCGTCACGCAGACCGGCCAGCGCAACCGCAACCGCCTGCGGGTCGCGTTCCGCCCGCGTCTTTGCCAGCCGCGCGAGGTGCCGCTCCAGCGAGCCCGGCGGGATCTGGAGCACCGGCACCCGCAGCCGCTCATCGGTCACGTAGCGGTTGACCCCCACGATCGTCCGCTCACCCGCGTCCAGCTCGCGCTGAAACTGGTACGCCGCGTCTGCGATCTCGCGCTGCGGGTAGCCCTCGGCGATGGCCTTGAGCATGCCGCCGCGCTTGTCGATCTCGTCGAGGTAGCGCCACACCTCGCGCTCCACGCGGTTGGTGAGCGACTCCACAAACCACGATCCGCCAAGCGGGTCAACCGTGGAGGCCACGCCGGTCTCATCGGCGAGGATCTGCTGCTGGCGCAGCGCGAGGAGCGCAGCCTCCGCGGTGGGCACGGCGAGCGCCTCGTCAAACGCGTCCGTGTGGAGCGACTGCGTCCCGCCAAGGATGGCGGCCAGCGCCTGCGTCGCGACACGCGTGAGGTTGTTGAGCGGCTGCTGGCCTGTCAGGGACACACCTGCGGTCTGCGTGTGGAAGCGCATCCAGGTTGAGCGTTCGGCGCGGGCGCCATAGCGCTGCGTCATCAGCTTCCACCAGATCCGGCGCGACGCGCGGAACTTGGCGATCTCCTCAAAGAAGTCCGAGTGCGAGTTGAAGAAGAACGAGAGCCGCGGCGCAAACTCGTCCACGTCAAGCCCGCGCTCCAGCGCCGCCTCCACATACGCCATGCCGTCGGCGATGGTGAACGCCAACTCCTGGACGGCCGTGGAGCCCGCCTCGCGGATGTGGTACCCGCTGATGGACACCGTGTTCCAGCGCGGCATCTCCCGCGTCCCAAACTCGACGGTGTCGGTGACCAGCCGCATCGATGGCGCCGGCGGGTACAGGAACTCCTTCTGGGCGACGTACTCCTTGAGGATGTCGTTCTGGATCGTCCCCTCGAGGGCGGCGCGCGGCACGCCCTGCTTCTCGGCCGCCGCGATGTACATCGCCCAGATGGGCGCCGCCGGCGCATTGATCGTCATCGAGGTGCTCACCCGCTCCAGCGGCAAACCGTCGAGCAGCACCTCCATGTCGGCAAGGCTGCTGACCGCCACCCCGCAGGTGCCAAACTCGCC
>CAIXZV010000261.1 GCA_903924005.1 uncultured Chloroflexota bacterium
CCGACGAGGGCCGTCTCAAGGTGGAGGCGGTTGGCGACGTCGAGGCCGAGGACGGGATCCTCGTCCTGCGCCGGATCCATGTGGTGGCACACCTTGTCGCGGACGAGTCGCACCGGGCCGCGGCGGAGCGCGCAGCGGCAAACTTCCACGAAAACTGCCCGCTCTACCGATCCATCTCCGCAGCCATCGCGATCACATCCGAACTCGTCTTCCAGCCGGCCGCGGCGTCCTGATCTGCCAGGCGCACAACCCGAAGGGACATGCCGCAATGACTGAGACCCGCGGCGCATCCGTGGTTGTGGATGTGGCGCTGCTGCCCGCAGCGGCGTCGGTTGCGGCTGGCCGGGTGCTCATCGTGGTGGACCAGATCCGGGCAAGCACCACCATCACCGCGGCCCTTGACCTCGGGTGCGCGGAGCTCCTCCTCGCAGGCGATGTGGCCACGGCGCGCCGTATGCGAGGCAACTCGGACCGGCTCCTCGCAGGCGAGCAGCAGGCGCAGAAGCCGCCCGATTTTGATTTTGACAACTCGCCAACCGAGCTTGTCCGGGCAGACATCCGTGGGCGCAGCCTGGTGCTGTGCACCACCAACGGCACAGCGGTTGTGGATCGGCTCCGGGCCGCCGACCACCTGCTCATCGGGTGCCTGCGCAATGCCCGCGCGGTGGCGGCAACTGCCCTGGGCCTCGCCCGTGCGACGGGCGGCAGCGGCGAGATCACCGTGGTCTGCGCGGGCCGCGAAGGGCGGTTTGTCCTGGACGACGCGGTGGCGGCCGGGGTGATCGCGGCCAGGATCGCAGAGCAGGCCGGCGACGCCCACATGGACGTCACGATGACCGATGGGGCTCAGGCCGCAATCAGGCTCCGGTCCAGCTTCCCGGATCTGCTCACCGCGATGACCGTCTCCGACGGCGGCAAGACGCTCCGCCGCATCGGGTGCCCAGAGGACATCGGGTTCTGTGCCGAGGAGGACGCAAGCGACACCGTCCCGATGCTGGTGGCCGGCGCCGACCTGCGGATCGTGCCCGCCGTCCACAACTAGCGGCCAGCGAGCCTGGGCACGGGTTGCTCTAGGCGGGTTCCAGCAGGAGCGACCGGAGGTGCGCCTGGGTTGGCGCGTCAAGCCCCAGCCCGTGGGTGAAGTAGCCCTCGATGGTCCCGTACAGGCGCCGCACCTCGTCGAGTGCCGCCTCGAGATAGGACGGCAAGACCCCGAGAAGCGGCGTGATGTCGGCCGCGTCACCGCCCGCGGCAACGTACTGTGCGACGAGCGGGGCCATCATTGGCCCAAGCGCCTCGGTGCTGGCGACAAAGTCGCTCACCACGATCTCAGCGGGCACCCCAAGGAATGTCTGCAGCGCTGCCGCCGCCCATCCCGTGCGGTCCTTCCCCGTTGTGCAGTGGAAGATGGCCGGCAACGTGGGGGCTTCCGCCAGCCCTGCAAACAGCGTGTGGTAGGCCGCCTGCGCCGACGCCGAGCTGACGAAGCGCCGGAACTTGACCTCGAACTGCGCCTCCGCGCGCCCGTCGCCAAGCATTTCGCGAACCGTGTCCGGGTTGTCGAGTTGTGCGAGGAACCGCATCGGGCTCAGAAGACCCGAGTCCCCCACCACGTCGGCCACGACATAGCTAATAGGCGGAGGTAGCCCGGCCGCCACGGGCTGCTGGGTCCGCTCCCCGTCCGAGCGCAGGTCGTAGACCGTCTGGATGCCGAGGCCCAGCAGACAGGCCATGTCCTGAGGAGTCAGGTCCGCCGGGATGGTGGAGCGGTAGACGAGCCCCCTCCGCAGCCAGGCGCCCGACACGGTGCGGTGGCCGCCGACATCGCGGAAGTTGGCGAGGCGTGGGTACGGACGATCTGGCGATGTGCGGGCGATGCGCGCCAGATCGTCGGGCGTGTCGATGTCGGGGTTGGCGCCGTCCACGGTCACCGACGCCACAAGGTCTGGCCGTGCGGCCAGCAGCAACCCAAATCCGCGGTCACCCTCAAGACCCGCCGCAGCAGCCCAGACCGGTCTGCGCAGGAGGAGCGGGTTTGGCGCCGGGTCGTCGGCGTACCGGGGACGGACGATGGCCGCGGTGCCTGCCGGGCCTTGTCCTGCTGCCGCTGCCACAAGCGCACGGATCACAGCAGCCCGAAGGGTGGGCTGGTCGCCGAGCACCACCAGCACCGCGTCAACCGTGGGGTCTTCGGCGGCCGCATCAAGCCCAAGTCGCAGAGAACTCGCGAGGCCATCTTGCGGGCGAGGGTTCACCACACGGCGCTCGCCCTGCCAGGCGATCGCCGACTCAACCGCAGCTGCCGTGTCGCCAAGCACCACAACGGTGGAGACCAGCGCAGCATCGGCAACCGCGTCAAGGGTGTGCTGCAGCACCGGCTTGCCGTTGAGCGGCGCCAACAACTTGAAGGACCCAAACCGGCTGCTCGCGCCGGCCGCCAGCACCAGCGCCACCACCTTCACGCCTCGCGTTCCCGGGCGATGTCCCGCAGCGGCCGACCGCTGCCGCCGCGCCGCTCAGCAACCACCTCCGCCAGGATCGCCAGCGCGGTCTCCGGAGGGAGGCGCCCGCCCAAGTCCAGCCCCACCGGGCCGCGAAGGCGGTCAAGCTCGCCAGCCGTCACACCAGCCTCCAGGAGCCTCGCCCGCCGGTCAGCCTGCGTCCTGCGCGAACCAACCGCGCCCACATAGCGGCAGCCTCTGGCCAGCGCGGCCCTGATTGCGGGTTCATCAAACTTCACGTCGTGGGTGAGGATCGCCACGGCGTCTGCAGGGCCAAGCCCAATCTCGTCGGCCACCTCGTCGGGCCAGCCGACGATCAGCCGGTCCGCGTCGGGGAACCGTGCGCTGGTGGCAAACGCCGCGCGCCCGTCGATGACCACCGTCTCATAGCCCAGATCTCGCGCCAGGCGGACCAGCGTGCGCGCCACCTCCACCGCGCCCACGATCACAAGCCGGGGCCGGGCCGGGTACGACTCTATGAAGACCTGGTGGCCGGCCACCTCCACCGTCCGCGACATCCCGTGGACGATCAGGTCAAGTGCAAACGCGGTGAGCGCGGCATCCGCAGCGGGATCGCCCAGCGATCCGTCCAGGTGGCCGTCCTCGTGGACCACCACCGGTTCCCGCGGCGCGGCGCCGGGTCCGGGCTGATGGGCCACGGCCGTTGGCGGCGGCGCGTCACCCGGCAGCACGGTGGCCACGGCGCGTCCGCCACCAGAGCCCCCGGCAACGGCACGTGCGGCCGCGATTGCGCCAGCAGGGACGCCCGGGGAGATCAGCACGTCAATCGTCCCGCCACACGCGAGCCCAACATCCCATGCCTGCTCATCGCTGATGCCGTAGCGGATCACGCGCTCGTGGCCCAGACGGCGCGCGGCAAGGATCTCCTCAACCGCCGCGCCCTCAACGCAGCCCCCCGACACAGAGCCCGCGATCCGGCCGTCCGCGGCGGCAAGCAGCACGGCGCCCTCGGGCCTCGGGGCACTGCCGAACGTTCGGATGACCACAGCGCGCCCAAACCAGATGCCCTCATCGGTCCACGCGTCCAGCGTGTCCAGCAGTTCACGCATCATGTGCCTCCAGATCGCGGGCGTAGGCCGGGAAGCGGTAGCGCTGTGTCCCGTCAAGGATCCCGCCGTGTCCAAGAGCGGCAACCGTGGCAGCCGTGGGCGGGAAGCCGGCCACAAGCCTCGGCAGCAGCAGATCCGCGGCAGTTGCCTTCGAGTAGGCGCCACAGCTGGGCAAACCCAGGACAACGGCCCGCCCCACGCGAGCAACCCAGAGCATGGACCCAGGGTGGGCCGGCACCCCGTGACGCACAACGTGGCCCTTGAGCGCCGTCACCGATGCAAAGAACGGGTCAGCAGGATCGCCGCTTCGGCCTCC
>CAIXZV010000262.1 GCA_903924005.1 uncultured Chloroflexota bacterium
GGGCCAGCGCCACCTGCACAAGCGCCAACCCAGCGGACCAGAGCGCACAGCGGACAAGCGAGCGGACATCACGCCGTACCAGCCAGAACGCGGCGGCCAGCAGCGGAACAAGCTTGAGCTGCCCAGCCAGCGCCACGCCCAAGGGTGAGCCCCAGGAGAGCAGCGCGAGCACCACGGGCTCCGATTGACCCACAGCAATGGCCCAGGCAAACGCCGGCATCAGACAGCCAACCGCGATGAGGACCGCGCCGCGAAGCGGGCCGCGAAGCCCGGCGCGCCGGAGTGCATACCCGCACGCGGCAAGGAGGCCCGCCTCCCACACCAGGACGGCAGCCGGGAACGGCAGCAGCGCCAGCGGCCGGAAGACGATGGCCAGCAGGGGTGGGTTGAGGTATGCAAGGCTGTCGGTCGCGGATCCGCCGGCAATCCAGCCGTACAACGGTAGACCCGCGTTGAGGCGTGCGCCCGCCTCATAGAAGCGCCGCACATCGACAAACGGGTCAGAGCCCAGATGCAGGACCAGCGTCCCGAGGCCCATCGCCACGCCCAGCAGCGCCGCTGCCCGCCAAACCAGCAGCAATAGCCGGCGACCCTCGGGCGAGAGTTGGGCCACGTGCAGCGGGAGCGGCGAACGGACGCTGGGCATTGCGCGCACTCTACGCGGTTGCCGGTGCTCAGGGTCACCCCACCGGTTGGGGTCGCGGTGGGCGATTCGTACCCCTTCGGGGCGTGGCTGCGCGGTGCTACTGTGCACCGGCCGTGCGGACCGTGATCGCGCTCTACCTGCTCGCGCTTATTGCGAGGCTCGCCCTGCTGGCGGGCTTCGCAGATCCGGCGTACCCCGATTCGTTCTACTACGTGGACGTCGCACGCCAGTTGGCAGCGGGCCACGGGTTCTCCGTAGACGTTGTGTGGATCTTCGCCGAGGTGGGCGGCCACATTCCCGCAAACCCGGTGCTGCCCATCGTGTCCAACGCCCACTGGATGCCGCTGGCGTCCCTGGTCCAGGTGCCGTTCATCTGGCTGCTGGGCCCAACCGCGTTTGCGTCTGCCCTGCCGTTCGCGCTGATCGGCGCGGCCGCCGCCCCGCTGACCTGGGCAATCGGCCGAGATGCCGGCATGCGGCCGGCCGTGAGCGTTGGCGCAGGCGTGCTGACCGCGCTGCCGGGTCTCTCCTTTGTGTTCATGGCCCAGCCGGACAACTTCTCGCTGTATCAGCCGCTGGTGGCGGGCTCCCTGTGGATGGCCGGCCGGGGCATGCGCGGCAGCCCGCGCAGCTTTGCCGCCGCAGGGCTCCTCGCCGGGGTGGCCACGCTGTCGCGCAATGACGGAATGCTCGTGCTGGGCGTGCTTGGGCTGGCGTTCCTGTGGGACCGCTGGCGGTCGTGGCGCGGGTTTGGCGGCCAGCCAAAGCGATCCGTCCGGATCCCGCTCGCGGCCGCCATCGGCGCAGTTGCGCTCTTTGCCGCCGCCGTCGGGCCCTGGTACCTGCGTCAGTTGGCCACGTTCGGGAGCCTGTCGCCATCCACCGCGTCCGGCAAGGTCCTGTTCATCCGCAACATCGGCGAGTGGAACAGCATCGACACGCCGGCCACGCTGGACCATCTCCTCGGGATGGGCGTCGGCCCGCTCATCGCGTCGCGCGTCGAAGGGCTGATCGCGGCGATCGTGATCTTCTCGCTGCTCGTCGGCATCGTCGTCCTCATTCCGCCGATGCTGGCCGGCGCCTGGTCGCGTCGTCGCGACGCGTTCTTTGGCCCGCTGCTGGGCTACAGCGCTGTGCTGTTCGCGTTCTCCGCCATCGTGTCGGCCGTCCACGTCCCGGGCGGCACGTTCATCCACTCCGCGGTGGCGCTGGTGCCGCACGGGTACCTGCTGGCACTCGAGGGCGTCTTCGTCATGGCAGCCTGGGCCGGCCGACGCCGCAAGAACTGGGACCCGGTCCAGGCGGGGCAGACGTTTGCGGTTGGCGCCGTGACGTTTGGCGTGATCGCCGCGATCGCCGGCTCCTTTCCGGTGCACCAGGGCTGGAGCGTCAAGCGCGATCGCATGGCCGCCGTGGCAGCAGCGCTCGACGCCGCCGCTGTGCCCGCGACAGACCGCATCATGTCCATCGATGCGTCCGGCATGCGCTACTGGACGGGGCGGGGCGGCGTGGTGCTGGTAAACGACCCAATCACAACCGTTGAGAAGGTTGCCACCGCGTACGGCATCCGCTGGCTCGTGCTGGAGCGTGCCGAAAGCGTGCCCGCCGCTGCGCCAATCCTTGCGGGCGGGCCGCTGCCGGGCTGGCTTGGCCCGCCGCTGATGGACGGCCCTGACGTTGTGGTCTACCCCGTCTGCACCACGAGCGGGGACCCGCGGTGCGCCGTGGCCGGCGTAACGCCGTGATAGGCCAGGCATGACGCGCCGCGAAGCCTGGATCACGGCGCTCGCCATCTTCGCGGTGGCGCTGGTAGTCCGCGCCGCGACATCGGCCGCCACGGCGTTCCCGCGACCTGAGGACAGCGCCTATTACGTGGGCGTGGCGCGCAACCTTGTGGAGGGACGCGGGCTCGTCTCCGATGCCATCTGGAGTTACGGCACACCACCGCTGGTCTTCCCGCGGCCGGCCTTCGAGGTGTGGCTGCCTCTGCCGTCGCTGCTCGCGGCAATCCCGATGGCGCTCATGACCAGCGCTCGCCCCATCCCGCTTGACATGGCCCTCCGGGCAGCGCAGGTGCTCAGCTGTCTGCTTGGAGCGGTGCTGGCCGTGCTGGCGTGGCGGCTGGGCGCCGATGTCGCCGCCGAACGCCACCTCCCAATTGGACGATTTCGCATGGTGGCGCTTGGCGCAGGCCTCACCACGGCCGTCTACCTGCCGCTGGTCCTCCACGCAGCCGCCCCAGACTCAACCACGCTGTTTGGCGTCCTCGCCGTTGGCGGCTGTCTGCTTGCCACACGGATCCTGCGCAACCCGCGCGGCGCATCCGTGCGCGATCCGCGGCTGATTGGTCTGGGACTGCTCCTTGGCGCCGCCGCGCTCACCCGCAACGAGGCCCTCTGGATGGCGCTGGCGTGGGCGTGGCTGGCGCTGCGTCTGCCGGAGACGCGGCGTGCGCTCCGCATCCGTCTGGTGGCGATCGTGGCATGCGTGAGCATCGCGCTCTTCGCGCCATGGGCCCTGCGCGACTGGCTGGTCTTTGGCAACCCGTTGCCGGGGCAGGCGCTGGCAAACGCGCTCTCGGTGACCGGCTTCGACATCTTCGCCTGGCAGGATCCGCCTACCCTTGCGCGCTATCTGGCCGTTGGGCCGTTGCGGCTTGGCGAGATGCGGGTGGACGGGATCGGCCACAACCTGCTCAGCGTGCTGCTGGCCTTGGGTCTGCCGCTCTCGATTGTTGGCCTCGCCGCGCTCCCCTGGCAGTCGCGCGACCGGGCGCTGAGACCCCTGCTGCTGCTCAGCGTCACCACCTTTGCTGTGACCAGCCTGCTCTTCCCCGTGGCGACGACGTGGGGCACGTTCCTGCACGCGGCCGCCCCTGTTCATGTGCTGCTGATCGTTGCCGCCGTGTGCGGGCTCGACAGCGGGTTTGCCAGGCTTGCCGGACGCATGGGCTGGACAAAGCAGGTTGCCTGGCTCGGGGCCGTCGCGGCCGTTGGCGCGTCCATCCTGTTTCCATCGGCGCTGCTGCCCGCATCCGCTCGGCAGGCATCCTCGGCCGCGCGCACGTATGCGGTCCTCGGCCGCGAGTTGGCGGACCTTGGCATCCCAACCGGCACCGGCGACGGGGTTGCCCCGTTGATCACAAACTTCCCCATCTGGACCGCAGAGGCGCTGCGGACGCGCACGCTGGCCCTGCCTGACGAGTCCCCTGCATCCGTTGTGAATCTCGCCCAGCGCTTTGGCGCCCATTGGCTGGTGCTCAGCGGCGACACGCACGGCCACTGGCCCCAGATCCTTGCCACAGGGGTTCCGGGCGCTGCGTGCTTCGCGCCCACGCCCCTGCCGACACCCGCAGATCCTGCCGATGCCGCTGCAATCGAGGGCGTCCGGCTATACCGAATTGGCTGTCCCGCAACAACGACGACGCCGCAGGACACGCCTGACGCGAACCATCGACGGGCGCGTCTCGCGACAGGGAGCCTGTGGCGGCTACACTCGCCCCACATGGACGAGCCCCGAAGCGAGCCATCCGGCTCCGCGTTCGACGAGCTTCACGCCGCGGCGGCAGAAACGCTGACCCTAGCGGCTAATTCGCTGCGCTCGGTGCGCGAGCGCTATCGCCAGGTCTATCTCGAGGATCTAGGCCGCTGGCAGGCGCTTGGCGATGAAGTCTCCATGCTTGAGCACGTCGTTGCCGCCCCCGCCGATGATGACGACGGCCGCGGTTCCGAAACGTTTGACGCAGCGACGGCCGACATCCGCCTGCGCGCCCTGCGCCAGGGGGTGCATCAGGCACGTACGGACCTGAGCCTCCACGAGGCCGAGTTGTCGCGCATCGAACTGGCCCTGCGCAACATTGAGAGCACGTGGCTGTTCCTTGAGCGCGGCGATGCGACGCTGATCTCGGAGCCGGCCATACCCTCGGTCCAGACCGAGTTCCAGATGCGCATCCTCGAGGCGCAGGAGGCGGAACGCTCGCGGCTTGCGCAGGAGGTCCACGACGGGCCGGCCCAGGCGTTGAGCAACGCCATCTTCTCGGTGGAGTTCATCGACCGCATCTTTGAATCGGACCCGCGGATGGCCCGCTCCGAGTTGCGCATCCTGCGCGGGCTGCTGCGCCGCGAACTGGGCGACGTGCGCAGCTTTGTGAGCCAGCTCCGGCCGCCCGTGCTGGTGGAACTTGGGCTCAACGGCTCGCTGCAGGACGCGGTGGAGACCGTCTCCGCGCTGTCCGGACTGGTCATCGAGACGGACCTGCAGGGTCCCTCGGACGCGCTGGCCGAGACGGCGCAGACTGCTGTCCTGCGCATCATGCAAGAAGCACTGCAGAATGTGCGCAAGCATGCGGGCGCCGTCAACGTCTGGGTCGCCACCCGGCGGGACGGAGACATCTGGACCCTCGAGGTCCGGGACGACGGCCGCGGGTTTGACACGGGGACGGTCGCGGTGCGCGGCCGACGCAATTTCGGGCTCCAGTTCATGCGGGAACGGGCCCAACTCATCGGGGCGCGGCTCGAGGTTGAGTCGCAACCTGAGGCAGGAACAGTCGTACGGCTTGCGATCCCGCTGCCGCACAAGGAGAGCGGATGACCGACTACCAGGGCACCGATCGGCGCGCAGCCAGCTCGGAGCGCAGAACCACCGGCCAGTCGTTTGAGCGCGTGAGAGTGCTCATCGTGGACGACCACGCTCTGTTCCGGGTAGGGATCCGGCAGATCCTCGAGCGCGAGCCGGATATCGAAGTGGTGGCGGAGGCTGATGACAGCCGAACTGCCCTCGACGCCGCGTTTGCCACCAGTCCCGACGTGATCCTGATGGATCTGTCGCTGCCGGCTCCCGGCGGCATTGACGCCACCCAGCGGATCAAGCGTGAGCTCCCAGCCACCGGCATCATCGTCCTCTCCACCGAGGAGAACGAGGACTTGCTGTTTGATGCCATCAAGGCAGGCGCAGCGGCGTTCATCCTCAAGGACGTCGATCCGGACGACCTGGTGCTGATCATCCGGCGCGTCGTGGCCGGCGAGTACCTGATCAACGACAAGGTGTTCAGCCGTCCATCGGTTGCCTCACGGGTGCTCAAGGAGTTCCGCGAGCTCGCCGTATACGGCCAAGAGGCTGCGCCGATCTTTGCGCCGCTGTCGCCCCGCGAAGTTGAAATCCTGGACAACATCGCCCAGGGCATGACCAACAAGCAGGTGGCGTACGCGCTGTCGATCAGCGAGCAAACCGTCAAGAACCACATGAGCTCCATCCTGCGCAAGCTGTCCGTGAACGACCGGACCCAGGCCGTGGTGTACGCGATGCGCCAGGGCTGGATCCGGATGCCAGAGGACTGAGCCACACAGGCCCCAACGTCCTGAGTACCCATGACTGACGACGCGCCCGATCTGACCCTAGAGACCGGAGAATCGATAGCGGCACGCCTCGAAGCCGAGGTGGTTCGCCTTGACAGCGAGCTCGCCGAGATCGATCTCCTCGTCGGCCAAGCCAAGGCCGAGGCGGCGCGTCATGAGCAGAAGCGTGCACAGGCAGCCGAACGGGCAATCGCCCAGGGGACGGACCGCAGCGGCGTCGAGGTTGCTGAGGGCATGAACCAAGTGATGGCCCTGACGCGGCGGTCGCTGATGATGGAGGCGCAGGTTGAGCTGCTTGACGCCAAGCGCCGGGCCATCGCGCGCCACAGGTCTGCCTTGGCCGATATCGCCGAGGTTGTTGGTGGACTCGGTGTGTTCCCGGTTGCCCAGCAACCCGAAACGGGCGAGGTGGCGGAGACCGCCAGCCCGAGTGGGGCACAGCCCCAGCCGTCACTGGCGCGCGTCGTGCTGGCAGCGCAGGAGGAGCTTCGCCGCGACATCGCTCGGGCGATGCACGATGGGCCTGCTCAATCGCTGACCAACATCATGCTGCAGGCGCAGATCGTGGAGCGCCTGATGGACCGCAGCCCGGCGGATGCCCGGAGCGAGCTGCGCCAACTCGTCGCGATGACGCAGCGGACGCTCGATACCACAAAGACGTTCATCTTCGACATTCGTCCGATGGTGCTTGACGACCTTGGGCTTGTGCCCACGCTGCGGCGGACGGCGCGCGAGCGTGGCCGCCGGGTGCAGGTGGCCGTCGAGCTGGAGTCGATGGGCGCCGATCGGCGACTCTCAACAGAACTGGAGAGCGCGGTCTTCCGGATCCTGGACGAGGCGCTTGCCGCGTATCTCTCCCAGCATCCCGACCTTGTGCGTATTGAACTTGACTGGGAGGACGCGCTTGAGGCATCGGTGACGGCCCACCGCGCTCCCACGCAGGAGAACGGCGAACCGCTGCCATCGGTCCCGGGCGGAGACGTGCCGGTGGCGATCCGCGAGATGATCCAGGACCGGCATGACGCCAGAGCCGCGGCGGTGGCGGCCGCACGGCAGGCGGCCCTCGTTGTGATGCCTGAGAACGTGCAGCGCGAGTTGATCGAGCGTGCCGCCGCAATCGGGGCCACGCTGGAGGTCCGCGAGGGCGGGAGCGAGGTCCGGCTGACGGTCGGGTTCCACGAGCCCGGGATCGCCCGGGACCGGTGACCGCGGGGCCGCCGCCCGGCGACACCGGGCCGGGCATCATTGAGACCACCCTCGTGCTCCTGATGGCGGTGCTGCTCGCCGCCCTTGGGGTGGTCTTCTTCAGCGGCCCGCTCGCCCACCTCATGGGCTCTCTGGTGGATCTCGCACACGGCGGCCACTGACCCGCAGAGCGAGCTCCGCAGAGACACCAACCGGGCCATTGCACCCTACACGGCGTAGTGGTTGGACGACACGGGCGACGACTGTGCGCCGAAACGAATAGACGCCCTCTTACCCGGAGAAGTCACGCGTCTGTCTGGTTGCGCCCGTTGCGGCCACCTACGGTGATTTCGAGACAACGCGGGCGCCGCCTGCGTATAGCGATTGGAGGTCTACGTTCGTGATGCGCAACTGGTTCCGTGTCGGGTCTGATTCAGACGCAGGACAGGGCCTCGCCGAATACGCACTCATCCTTGCACTTATTGCAATTGTCGCGATCGTGGCGCTCGTTTTCTTGGGCGGCTCGGTCTCAGGGATCCTCTCAAAGGTTGGCGCGTCCGTCTAACTGGCGGAGAACCTCCGGGGGTGGCCCGGACCACACGCCATCTTCCTGGCGAACCAAAGAGGGCCGTCGGCATTGCCGGCGGCCCTTTGCTGTGTCTGATCGGGTTAGCACTAAAGTCCCATTGCGTCCAGATGCCACCACGTTAGGCTTCAGATGTCCGACTTCGCACGGGACGTCGTCCTACAGGCGAGATGGATACGAAGCCTGCGGCGCAAGCCGCGAAGCAGCCTCTTCCGGCGGCGGACCGCAGACAACCGCCACGACCAGCCGCAGCCGATGCGGACTCTCAAGGGAAAGGAGGTAGACCATCCAATGACCCTCATCACCGCAATCATGTCGCTCTTCAATTCCGATCGAGAGGAGGGCCAGGGCCTCGCTGAGTACGCCCTGATCCTCGCCCTGATCGCCATCGTGGCGATCGTGGCGCTCATCTTCCTTGGCGGCCA
>CAIXZV010000263.1 GCA_903924005.1 uncultured Chloroflexota bacterium
AGCGGGGTCAGCGCCATGCGGATTGCCTCAATGTCGTTCCGGTGAGCCCGCAGTTCGTCAATGGTGGCCGGACGCCGCCCGGCAATGACGCCGTCCGGATCCGCGATGGCCAGCGACATCGGCATGCCCCGCAGCCCAATCGCCTCCACGCCGGCCCACCCGGAACCGCCGGCGCCAAGACCCTGGCTGAACGCGGACCAGGATCCGGCGGCGATGCCCATGACGAGTACGCCGATGGCGGCGGCCAGGAGCCAGCCGCGCCAGACGCGCCCGGCGGGCGACCCCGCCGGCTTGCGCGCGAAGGCCGCTGGGAAGTCGCGCTCCGCCCGCTGGAGTTCGGCGGCCAGGTAGTCGCCCAGACGCGGGTCCAGCGCCGGCATCTCGTCCTGCATCATCCGAGCACCTCCCGGAGCTGGGCCAGCCCGGTCTTCACCTGGCTCCTGACTGTGTTCTCGCTGACGCCCATCGCCGCCGCGGTTTCGGCAACCGGCAGCCCGGCGAGGTAGTGGAGCGCGATGGCGGCGCGGGTGCGTCTGGGCAGCTTCGCAAGCGCCCGGCGGATGTCCGTGCGCTGGGCGAGATCCGGCCCCGCCACCGCAATCTCGTGGACCACCGGGTCAAACCGAACCTGGCGTCGAAGCCGCCGGACAAGCCGGAACGCCTCGCGTGTCTGGATTGTCAGAAGCCAGGCGCGCAGCGCGCCCGGATCGCGCAGCGAGTCGATCCGCCGCAATGCAATCTCAAACGTGGTCTGCACCAGATCCTGCGCCTCGTCATCGTCAAGCGTGATCACGCGCGCAGCAGCGAGCAGCACGGGCCCGTGGACGTACAGCTCATCCACAAGCATTGCCGGTGGACCGATCCCCGCCAGCTCCACGTCCCGCATGCGTGCAGTGTCCACCCGGTCTCCAGTTGCGTGTACACCTACTGGAGGACACAGCAAGCCGAAACGGGTGATCAGGCTTCGGCAGCGTCAGCGTGCCGGGCTGTACCCCGTGAGCTCCACGTACGCTTCGCCGCCCAGCGGCTGGCCGCCCCGCGTGGCTGAGACCCGCTGCGAGCCCTCCCAGTACACAACACCCGTGGTTGCCCGCGTGTCCAGCTCCTGCTGGGCGACTGACGGGGTCAGGTTGATGGCAAGGTCCTGGGCGGGCAACTTGATCGCCCAGCCGGCCGGATAGACCGCGCCGGTCTTGGGGCTGGTCCAGTGGCCAGTCACGTCAACGGTGAAGTCCGCCGGGCCGAGCCGCGTGGTGTCGCCGGCCATGTCCACGAGCGTCCCGTAGATCAGCGGGTAGGTCCCGTCAGCCGCGCGAACGAGCGAGAGCGTCATGTCGGTGCCGTCAGCGAGGTTCACAGCAAACCAGTCCCAGCCGCCGCCGCCCACCGAGATGAAGTCACCCCACTGGTGGTCAAACCAGGCCGTGCCGCTCACGTGCAACGTCTTCCCGCCAACGGTGATGGTGCCGCGCGCGCTCATTGACGTCCGCGAGTAGTAGTACGAGCCGCCCGCCGTCTGGAAGTCCACGTAGCCGTCGCCGTCGTGGAGCGCCGGGGGCTTGACGGTCGCCAGCGTGAGCGACAGGCCAAACGCTGACCCGGCACCATCGCCCAGCGCCTCCGTTGGTAGCGCGCTGGCCGCCAGTTTGTCCGTCCCGTTGGCACCGGTCATGGTCCACGGCGCACGGGTGAACGTGGTGGGATCCGCCGGGTCAAGCCCGCGAATAGCCAGGTTGAACCCGGCGGCCGCCATTGCCGCCACGTTGACCTGCGGGCCGATCTCCGCACGCTGGGCGTAGTGGAACTGCTGGCCCGTCTCATCGGTGAGCGCAAGGTGCGAGGCCCACGTCACCGGGAACGAGCCGCGCTCCGCTCGGAACACAACGTACTCAAAGCCCCAGCGCCCGCCGTTCTCGTCAACGAGATGGCCTGTGTCGTACCACCACTCTGTCAGGCGGTCGTGAGCGCCGTCGTCGCTCGGCAGGACCACGGGTTGCGGGTCAGCGGGCCGGGGCGTGCCGGACGGGGCAGCCGTGGGACGGGGATGGGCGGCCGGCGGGTTGGCAAGGATGGGGCCACTGCAGCCAGCCAGCGCGACGGCAAGCAGCACCGCCGGCGCGACCAACGCGAGGCGGCCGAGGCGCGACCCGCTCATCGGTTCGCCTCCTCAATCTCGGCTTCGGTCTTGGGCAGGAAGCGCCCCAGCGCCCGGTCAAGCCGCGCCGGCACCCACCAGTTCCAGCGGCCAAGAAGGCGCATGGTCGCGGGGACCAGCAGCGCGCGGACCACGGTGGCATCAAGCGCCACGGCAATGGCCACGCCCAGGCCCAGCGCCTTGATCAGCACGATGTCCGCGAAGGCGAAGCTGCCCGCCACCAGCACCACGATCAGCGCCGCCGATGAGACGATCCGCCCGCTCCGTTCAAGACCGCGCGCAACGGCTTCGGTGTTGTCGCCCGTCTTGTCCCAGGCCTCTTTCATGCGTGTGAGCAGGAAGACCTCGTAGTCCATCGACAGCCCAAACAGCACGCAGAACAGGATCACAGGCTGTGTGGTCTCCACAAAGCCAAGCGGGCCAAAGCCAAGCGGCGCCGAGAGGTTGCCGTCCTGGAAGATCCAGACCAGCGCGCCAAAGCTCGCGACGATCGAGAGCGTATTCATGATCAGCGCCTTGATCGGCAGGACGACTGACCGGAGCAGGACGAACAGGACGAGCAGCGTGGTCACGATGATGAACGCGGCGGTCCGCGGAAAGTCAGACCAGACGCGCGTCACCACGTCCTCCACGTCGGCAGCGCCCCCACCAACCTGGACGGTCACGCCGGGGGGCGGTGCCAGTGGGCCAACCCCGCTGCGGAGATCCCGCACGAGCGCGCGCCCTTCCTCGGCGTTGGAGCTGAACGGCGTGATCACCGTAAACGCGGCGAGGTTGCCCTTGGACGAGCCACTCAGGACGGCGGCCACAAACCTGTCCGGCGGACCTGCGGGCGCGGCGTAGAGCAGCTGGTACTGCGTAAGCGTCAGGCGCGGGTCCACGTTCACCAGGCTTCCCACCCGCACGACGCGCGGGTCTGCGGCCAGACGCCGCGAGTAGTCGTACAGCAGCGCGATGTTGGCAGGCGTTGTGGCGTCGCCCTGCGTGCGGATGGCCAGCTCAAGCGGGGCGAACTCGCCCTCGCCAAACTTGGCCGCCAGGATGTCGTAGGCCTCACGCGACGGCACGGACGACGGGAGGATCGTGGCGTCCGGGGCGTTGAACCGCACGTGCAGGAACGGGACGCCGAGGACCAGGAGGATCGCCAGGGTTGGGACGAGGACGCGCACCGGGTGTCGCATGACCCGGCGGGCCAGCCGCGCCCACGGGCCGTCGGTGCCGGGCTGGACGGTGACGCGGCGGACGGCCAACGCGTCGACGCGCGTACCCAGAATGGCGAGGACCGCGGGCAGCAGCGTGGTGGCCGCGGCAACCGCAAGGCCCACCACGATGGCGCCGGCGATGCCAACCGAGCGCAGGATCATGAACTCAAACAGCACGAGGCCCAGCAGCCCCAGCAGCACGGTGAGCCCTGAGAAGAACACGGCTCGCCCGGCCGTCGCCACCGTGACGCGGACGCTTTCGGCCACGCGGTCGGGTCCGGTTCGATGCGCCAGCTCCTCGCGGAATCGGCTGGTCATCAGCAGCGAGTAGTCAACGCCAAGCCCAAGGCCAAGCAGCGTGGCCAGATTGAGGACAAAGATGCTCATCGGCATGATCGTGGCTACGAGCCAGATCCCGGCCAGTGCGATGAGCACCGCGGCGCCGCCAATGGCTAGCGGGATACCCGCGGCCACCACGCTGCCAAACACGGCCAGCAACGCCAGCGCGGCCAGCGGCAGCGAGATGATCTCGCTCCTCCGCAGGTCTGTTTCCGTGACGGATTGGACGTCGCCGTAGAACGCCGGGCCGCCGCCGATACGCACACGAAGCCCGGGTACTTCGTGGAGGCGTGCCGCTGCTGGCGGAATGGCCGCAGGCGAGGCGTCGGGCGGAAGGTCAAGAAAGACGACGTCGTACGCCGTCTGGCCATCGGCGCTCACCTGGGCTGGTGCGAGCAGGTGCGACTGGACCCGGGTGACGTGGGGGGAGGTGGCGATGCCCCCAGTGGCCGCGGTGACGGCCGCGATCCACGCCGGCGTGCCCGCGCGGAGCGTGTCCGACGTGTAGACCAGGACAAACGCCGACGGGCTGGCGCCCAACTCGCGGACAAGCGTCTGTTCGGCGCGGACCGACTCAAGGTCGTCAAGGATGAAGCCGCCGGCCGATAGGGCGCCGGGCGCCCTTGGGGCAAACGGCAGAGCCAGCAAGATCAGCGCCGCCCACGCCGCAACAATCCACCATCGTCGCCGCACCGTGAAGCGGCCAAGGCGATCAAAGCTCATTACAGCGACAGTTCGGCAGGGAGGGGGTCCGCGGATGGGTGGGACAATATGATCATGCGAGGTAGCATGTTATTGCGGGTCACCGATGGCTGCCGCAAGGCCCACCCGTGGGGTTCCAGGGCGACGGCCCGTTCTGCTAGCATCAACCGGCCGCAAGAGCGCGGCGCCTACACCATGCCTGTTGCCGTCCGTCAACGCACGAAGGGCCACCCGTGACGATCTTCACGATCTGGTTCGACAACTTTCCGAACAACCTCGTGATCCTGCTCGCCGCCGCGGCGATCGCGGGTTCATTTGTGTTTGTCTTCGCCCGCTCTGCGATGGTTGCCGAAGGCGGCCGCCAGGGCTGGACGCGCAAGATCACCGGCCCCAACAGCAAGCTCATGTTTGCCGGACTCTTCGTGGTCTGGGCGCTGGTCTTCGGGATTGGCCTGCAGCTTGTCCCGCATGAGGGCGCAAGTTCGCCGTACGGCGGCCTGGGCCTGATCGCCCTCTTCAGCGGCTTCTTCATCATGATGGGCCTGATCTGGAGCGTCATCGGCGAGTAGCCGGCGCACTTCACAGCCCCCGAAGCCCGGCCCCGCGCCGGGCTTCTCGATTCCAGAGCCGGTTACGGCAGCGCGGAGATCACCGCGTCAAGGACGGTGATGTCCGCGCCCATCGCCTCAAACATCACGTCGCCCTTTAGGTAGATCACAGCCCAGAAGCCAGCGGAACCGCCCTGCTTGACGTGCTTGCCGCCAAGTGTCTCGTCGGTCATGCCCTGCGGCGTGCCGTTGGACATCCCGGCAGTGATGGCGGCGTCCACACCCGCGATGCGCATCGCCATCACGGTGGTTGCAAGCTTTCCGGACGGCGCAGGCGTTGTGGCCACCGCCGTCGCCACCGCGTAGCTCACGTCGGCCGCGGTCTTGCCGTTTGCCTTGAGGACCGGGTCCAGCGTGGTCATGTCGAGCGGCAGCCCGGCCGCGCCCACCTTCGCGCCGTCAAAGCTGGCCTTTGTGAACGTCAGGCCGCCAGCACTTGACGGCAGCATGGCCTCAAGCGCGGGTGCAGCACCAGGGAGGTTTGCATCGGTTGGGGCCGGGGTTCCCGATGCACCGCAGGACACAACGGCGAGGCTGACGACAAGGGCAGCCGCGAGGGCGGCGAGAGGACGAGAGAGCGACACGGAGCAAACCTCAGGGATGGGGGTCAGGGCAGGGCGGCAACGATGGCCTCGAGCTGCGTGCTGTCTGGGCACTGCACCCGGAAGAGGGCCACACCCGTGGCATACAGGACAACCCAGAAGCCCGTGGCACCGCCTCGCCGCACGGCCTTGGTGCCCATGGTGGCAGCCCGCAGTTCGGTAGAACCCGGGCCGAGGAGCGCCATCGTCTTGGCAGCGTCCACACCCTTCACCCGGACCAGCGTCACCACGGAGCCGGTGCTGCCGGCGCCCACGGCCCAGCCGATGTCGGCGATCGTCTTGCCGTTGTCCTTGAGGAGCCCGTCAAGCCCGTTGGCTGTGAACGGCGCTCCGGCGAGCCCAAGCGCAGAACCGTTGTAGCTGCGCTTGGTAAACGTTTCGGCCCCAACCGCGTCAGGCAGCGCCTTTTCAAGCTCGGGCGCTCCGGCGGCCGTGTTGTTGTTGCCGTAGCTGGATCCGGCAGGCGTGGGCTGGCCCCCCTGGTCGCCGGGGCCTGCCGTTGGCTGGCCGCTCTGCTCGGCAGGTCCCGCAGTTGGTCCGGCACTGGGCAACTCGATCGTGCTGCCACAAGCGGCGGCGATCACCGCCAGCGCGAAGACCCCGACAAGCAGGCGGCGGTCCGGCGTCACGGGTGATCCTTTCGAGGCGGGGCGCGCCGCGGCCCTTGCTGTCTTTCGGCGCGTCCCGATTGTAGTGATTGGGGTGTGGCCGGGACGCCGCAAGAATCGAAAACCCGGACCCGCCGTGTGGCAGGTCCGGGCTTCACGCAGGGTCGCTTTCGATCAGGGCAGCGCGGAGAGGATGGCGTCCATGTCCTTCTCGCCGGCAATCACCATGAACACGACATCGTCGTGCAGGTAGGTGACATTGCCGAAGCCGCCTGAGATGGAGCCGTGCACCTTCTTGCCGCCAACGGTGATCTCGGGATTGTCCGAATAGCCGGAGTCAAAGCCGGTGACGAACTTGGATGCGTCGAGGCCTTTGACCTGCAGGGCGTAGATGATGGTGGGGATCCCCGACGTGCTGGGAGTTGTGGCCATGCCCATCGCAAACGCGATGTCGGCAAGCGTCTTGCCATTGTCCTTGAGGATCTTGTCAAGACCGTCGCCACCGGACGCGCCAGCGATGCCCGCCCACGGGATCGCCGAATAGTCAAAGCTGGTCTTGGTGATCTCCGTCGTACCCACCTTGTCCGGGATCAACGCTTCCAGACCCGAGGCGTTCCCAGGCGCAAGGCTGATGGGTGCGTCCGTCGGCTGTGACGTGGAGCCGCCGTTGCCGGCGTCGGTGGGCTGCGACGTGGGGTTGTTGCCCCCGTTGCCGTTGTCTGTAGGCGCGGGGGTCTTCGAACCGGAACCACCGCAGGCTGCGACGATGACCGAGAGCGCGAAGACGCCGGACAGCAGGCGTCGATTGGTCGACATGGCGTGTCCTTTCGACTGGGGGCACGCCGCGGTCCACCCCCTCAGATGCGTATACGGCGCGTGGGCATTGTACGGAGCGGGCGAAAGGGCGCATTGGAAGGGGCTGGTGGCGATCGTGGACGGCGTCTCGCGCCGTCCGCTATGATCGCCGTCCATGCAGGATGCATAGGATTTATGCGTCCTTGCCGCGCCGGTGGGCGCTGTCGGGCGGGCGGAGCGGAGGATTCAGTCGGTGGAGATCCAGACGCACGGGGTGAGTGTTCCCGCTGTTGGTGAGGCACGTCCCTGGGTCAACCCGCGCGATCCAGCACGAAGGCTTGGGCCTGACGGCAAGCTGGCGATCAGCCCGCGTGCGCCGAAGTGGCACGACGTTCCCGACGAGAAGTGGAACGACTGGCGCTGGCAGCTCTCCAACCGGGTCAACGACCTTGCGGAGATCGCCGAGATCCTGGAACTCACCGACGATGAGCGTGAGGGTCTGTCCGCTCCGGACAAGTTCCGCGTGGATGTCACGCCGTATTTCATCAGCCTGATTGACCCCAAGGACCCAAACGACCCGATCCGCCGCCAGATCATCCCGCTTGGGCGCGAGCTGGCCGCCTTCACGGGGATGATGGAGGACAGCCTGGCGGAGGACCGCCACTCGCCGGTCCCGGGGCTTGTGCACCGCTATCCGGATCGCGTGCTGATGCTGGTGACCACCCAGTGCGCGGTGTACTGCCGCTATTGCACCCGAAGCCGGATCGTGGGCGACCCCACGCAGAACTTCAACCGCAAGGAGCAAGAGGCCCAGCTGGACTACATCCGGCGGACCCCGCAGATCCGCGACGTGCTGCTGTCCGGCGGTGACGCCCTGACCTTGGCGCCCAAGATCCTTGAAGGCACACTGCGCGCCCTGCGCGAGATCCCGCACGTTGAGGTGGTCCGCATCGGGTCACGAGTGCCGGTCTTCATGCCGCAGCGCATCAACGACGAGCTGTGCGACATGCTCAGCGAGTTCCACCCGCTGTGGCTGAACATTCACGTCAACCACCCAAACGAGATCACGCCAGAGGTGTCTCGCGCCTGCGACAAGCTGGCCCGGGCCGGCATCCCGCTGGGCAACCAGACCGTGCTGCTGGCCGGAGTGAACGACTGCGTCCACACGCAGCGCGAGCTGGTCCAGCGTCTGGTGGAGAACCGGGTGCGTCCGTATTACCTGTACCAGTGTGATCTGGTGGAGGGCGCGGGCCACTTCCGCACACCCGTGGGCAAGGGCCTTGAGATCATTGAAGGCCTCCGTGGCCACACATCCGGGTACGCCGTGCCCCAGTTCATCGTGGATGCGCCAGGCGGCGGCGGGAAGATCCCGGTGATGCCCAACTACCTTGTGTCCTATTCGGACCACAAGGTGATCCTGCGCAACTACGAGGGCTACATCACCACATACGAGGAGCCCACGGAGTACAAGCCCCACGACACGACGTCGTGCAAATACTGTGCGCACCCGCGGCCGGAACCGGGCCAGGAGGGCATCACCGGGCTGCTGGACGGCAAGAAGATGTGGATTGAACCCTCAGGCTTTGCGCTTGCGCATGAGCGTGGCAACACCGAGGCGCATCGCCTGAGCGATCCGTCCAAGTGGGTGCCGTACGGCGTGGGCGCCATCGAAGGACAGTCGTCCGAAGGTGGCCGCGAGCTGCCCGTGCTTGAGGCGGGCGCGCCGGCGACGGAGTAGCGGCTCGCCGTCGCCCGCCGTGGGACCCGACTCGTACAATCGCGCCTTGATGCAATCTGCGCCTGTGTCGTCCAGCCGTCAGTTCCGCCGGGGCCGGAACCTCGTAGGCGTGACGGCCTCCGTGGTTCTGTGTGGCGCGACCGCGCCATGAAGAGGGCTGGACAGTCATCGCCAAAGAAGCGCAAGCGTTCGATCGGCCAGACGATGGGAGGGATCATCGTCGGCTTCGAGCAGCAGATCCTCCGGACGACGCCGCCGGCGGAGGAGCTCGTTCGTCACGCTCGCCCCGATGATCCGGTCCCGGCCAAGGACGGCACCCGACTTGTGATGGAACTCCCCGACACCCACACGCCGGAGGCTGAGTGAGCGAGGCTACACGACCCGCGCCAACTGGCTTCCCGGGCGTGCTTCCAGCGCCGCCCGTGATTGCCGAGAGCGGGGACCCGTTTACGTCGCTGCGCGTGATTGACGCCGTTGCGCGCATGGAGCGCGGCGTGCCCGTGCGGTTTGACGATCTCGTTGCGCGCCTCAACGCCGCCCATCTGGACTGGCTGTTCACCCGGTCCGTGGTGGTCAGCGTGCTCGTGACGCTGCAGGCCAACTGGATGACCGACTACCGCAACGCGTCCGGGATTGTCCTGAGCGAGGGTCCGGGCGGCGCCACGCTGACCATCGAGGACTCGTCACGCGTTGATCCGTGGATCGTGCGTCAGGCGATGCGCGAGGAGGCCGACTGCCGCGAGGCGCTGGCCGAGTTTGCCCGCCGCGACCGGGTGGCCGGCGGAGGCTGACCGGCTAGAGCATCCCGTTGTTGGGCAGCAGGCGCAGGAGATCGATGGCGTCGGCTGGACCGGCCATGTAGGTGTCCTGGTTGGTGATCCGAAAGCCGCACCGGAGCAGCATCGGCAGCGCGGGATGGGGTCCCGGAAGCGTGATGGAGGTGCTTCCGCCGCGCGGCACACGCCGAATTGCCGCAGCTACGGTTGCCACTGGATCCGCGTCGGGTGCAACCACCAGGCGGTCAAGCGCGCGCCCTGAGGCAGAGAGCTGGCGCGACCGGCCATAGCCAAGCGCAACCGGTTCACCGCCACCATCAATGACCACGAACGCGTCCGCGCCAGCTTGCGAGGCCCAGAACGCGTGGTCGGCCGGGCGCCAGTTGTCGGTCCAGAGGGCCTCGAGGGTGGCGAGGGCCAAAGGATCCGCGTCGCGTGTCTGGTGGACGGCCGGATCGAGACGGCCCACGGCGTCTTCGGACCCGTCGAGGTACAGCAGCGGCCAGCGCGGCAACATGCCGGCGCGCACGTAGGACGGCATAGCGCGCGGGTCGTCCGAGGCGAACGTGGTCCGGTGCGTTGTGTCTGCGAAGAGCGCGCGCAGCAGGCGAGTGCCAATGCCCTGGCCGCGCAGACCATCGCGGACGAACAGGTCTGCCAGGTGCGCGATGGAGCCTGCGAAGGTCACGGCGCCGTACGCAACAACGAAGCCATCATGCTCACCGCCAGCCGTTTCGGCGAGGAGCGCCCGGTGATGCGCAATCAGGTGGGTCACATATGGGCCAACGATGTCGGCCCCCAAGCGCGTCGCCGGGTCGTCGTCATTGCCGTACGCGGCCAGGATCCCGCGGATCGCGGGGATATCGGCAGGCTCGGCAGGGCGGATCGAGACATCCGGAGTGTTCGACATGCGCATCGCCGGTCAGGCGCTAGCGCCTCGTCGCCCGCGGACCGCGTCCGTACGCAGCCATCACGTCGAGCAGCCGGTTGTGGTCCAGGGCATGGGCGGTGATCCCGTCGCGGCCCGTCATCGTCTCGGCGGCAAGCAGCGCGTTGACGATGGCGGCCTCGGTTGCCTCCACCGCAGCTTGGAACAGCGGGCTGATCGTCCGGTCAGCGACCATTCGCAGGTCCACGGTGCCCCGCGGATCCTGCTCGCCCGCGGACCGCGAGAGATCGCGATTGCCCGTTGCAAAGGCGATGAAGATGTCCCCAGAGCCGTGGGACGCGGTGCTGCCCATTCGCGCAAGACCAAGGCTGGCGCGCTGTGCGAGCCGCTCGCACTGGTGGGGCAGGAGCGGCGCGTCCGTTGCGAGCACGATGATGATGGAGCCGCCGCCCGCTCCGGAGCGCGGCACAATGCCCGGTGCGCGACGCGTCGCCTCGGCCTCCAGCGCCTCAACGGCGGCCCACGCGCTTGGGACCTCGCTCACCGGGATGGCCTGACCCACGGGCACGCCATCGATGCGAAGCAGCTCGCGCTCGCCGTAGTTGGCCTGGACCAAAGCGCCAACCGTCCAGCCGCCGTCGGCAGCAGCGACACGGCGCGAGGCCGTTCCGATGCCGCCCTTGAACTCGTGGCAGATCATCCCGGTGCCGCCGCCGACATTGCCCTCCGCCACGGGGCCGCCAGTCGCGGACGCCAGGGCCGCATCGAGGTGGGACTGTTTCACGTGAAACCCGTTGATGTCGTTGAGCCCGCCGTCGTACGTCTCGCCGACAACCGGCAGCGCCCAGAACACCTCATGCGGCTCCCGCGAACGTGCGGCGTGAGCCACAAGGGCATCGCGGACCACGCCCACGCTGTGCGTGTTGGTGATGCCGATGGCGCCGCCGAGGAACCCGGATTCGCGAACCCATTCAAGCCCGGTGAGTTCGCCGTTCCCGTTGAGGCGGTGGCAGCCCGCGAACACCGGCTCCGCCCAGGGGTCTCCGTCGTGCGGGACGATCACCGTGACGCCGGTGCGGACTGGGCCGTGGCCAACGCGAAGCGGCCCGTCACCCGAGATGAGGGTTGTGTGGCCAACGCGGACGCCGGGGATGTCCGTGATGGCATCCAGAGGCCCGGGCTCAAGCAGACCGATCCGGATACCAAGCTCGCGAGCGCGCACCAGATGACCCTCCTGCCGGCGGCGTGTGAGCCGGACTTTCTACGCCCTATCATCGCCCCGTGCCCTCCGTACCGGAAGCCCGACCTGCATCGCGCCGCCCGTCGGCGGCTTCGGTCTGGGAGCGGTTGCCCGCCCTCGATGGCGTGGCCCCAATGGACGTGGCTGAATCACTCCGCAACCTGCCTGGTCTCGCGCTGCTGGAGAGCGCCCGGCCAGGCCGGACTGGCAGGTGGAGCCTCCTTGTGGCTGATCCCGTCGCCGTGCTTGACGCGCCCGCCCCCGGCGCCGACCCGTTCTTGGCGGCTCGCGAGCTTCTGGCGCGGCTCGACGCGTCGGCGCCTGCTGCGCCCGTCGTCCCTGAGGGCCAGGCTGCGCTGCCCCCGTTTGCCGGAGGCCTCGTCGGCTACCTCGCCTACGACTTGGGCCGGCGTCTCGAACACCTTCCCGAGATGGCCATACACGACCAGGACCTGCCCGAGCTGCGTCTTGGGCTGTATGACCGAGTCCTCGCGTGGGACCGTCGCACCGGTTGTGCCTGGATTGGCGGACGCGCGCTTGACGGAGACAGTGGAGCCCTGGCGCGTCGGCTTGCCGAACTTCGCGTGCTGGTGGGCGCGGTCCGTCACGCAGCGCCCGAAATTGCCCATGAGGCGGAACCCATCCGCTTTGCCAGGACCACCACCCGGGCGCAGTGGCTGGCCGGCGTGTCCGCGGTTCGCGACGCCATCGCCCGTGGCGATATCTACCAGGCCAACCTCACGCGCAGGCTTGAAGCGCCGTTCTTGGGCGACCCGTGGCCGCTGTTCCGCCGGCTTCGCACGGGGGACCCGGCGCTGTTTGCTGGGTACCTTGATTTGGGCCCCTCGCCCGTCACCGGCGCCGCCCGAGCGCTCCTCTCCGCAAGCCCGGAGCCGTTTCTGGCCGTGGACGGCGAGGGCCGTGTGGCCACCGACCCTATCAAGGGCACCCGCCGTCGCGGCCACACGCGCGAGGAGGACCGCGCGCTGGCCCGAGAGCTGCTTGCCAGCGGCAAGGACCGAGCCGAGAACGTGATGATCGTTGACGTGTTGCGCAACGACCTTGGCCGTGTCTGCCTCCCGGGAACCGTGACGGTGCCGCGGTTCCTGCGCCTTGAGCGCACCGCGGCCGTTCAGCACCTTGTCACCACCGTGACCGGCCGCTTGCGCCCGGGCAAGGACGCGTTTGACCTGCTCTCAGCAACTTTTCCTGGCGGGTCTATCACCGGAGCGCCAAAGATCCGTGCGATGGAGCTGATCGAGGAGTTGGAACCCGTGCGGCGCGGTCCGTATTGCGGAACCTTGGCGTGGTTTGGGGCGGATGGGAGAATGGGATCGTCCATCCTGATCCGCACGCTTGTGGCTGACGGCGAGCGGCTCACGCTGCACGTCGGCGGCGCGATCACCTGGCGGAGCGACCCGGACGAGGAGTGGGACGAGACGGTGGCAAAGGCCCGCGGCCCCCTCTCGTCAATTGGCGCCACGGAGATAGAAGCATGACCAACGCAGCCCCCCGCTGGGCATGGGTGGACGGCATGCTGTTGCCGGCTGAGGATCGCCACATTTCCGCGTTTGACCGCGGTCTCCAGCTGGGTGACGGTGTCTTTGAGACGCTGCGCGCGGCTGGCGGTTGGGTCACGGAGCTTGCTGAGCACACCGCCCGGCTGCGTGGCTCAGCCGATGGGCTGGCGATTGAACTGCCTGCCGATCTGGCAACCCGCCTGGCCAACGGCATCAACGACCTTCTCGCCGCCGAGGGACTGGATGGCCCCGATGGCGACGCATCCGTCCGGATCACCGTCACGCGTGGCGTCTGGATGTCGCGAGGTCTGCTGCCGCGCGCCGATGAGGACCTGACCGCCACCATCGTGATCCAGGCCTGGCCGGTCACGGCGGCACCCGGAACCACGCCCGCCCACGGCATCACCGCGGTGTCCAGCCGGGTGCGTCGCGACCCGGGCAACCCGCTGGCCACGCTCAAGACCACCTCGCGCGCTGACTACGTGTACGCCAAGCTTGAGGCTCGCCGGGCCGGTGCCGATGACGCCCTGTTCTTCACGGTGGACGGCCACCTGTCCGAGGCGACCAGCGCCAACGTCTTCCTCGTCCGCCGCGCCGCGGACGGGGCGATGGAACTGGCCACGCCGTCCCTGGCGTGCGCAATCCTTGCCGGTACCACGCGCTCCTGGCTGCTGCGCTGGGCCACCGGCGTTGGGCTTCGCCCATACGAAGGCGAGCTGACGCGCGACGATCTGGCGGCTGCCAACGAGGTCTTCCTCACCGCGTCCGTGGCCGGGGTCGTGCCGGTGGTCCGCCTCGACGGCCAGCCTGTCGGTGATGGCCAGCCCGGCCCGTGGACGCTGCAGGCCCGCGCTGACCGCGAGGCATTCATTACCCGAGCGTAGGGTCCGCGCCGCCCGCCGCGCCGCCCGCCACGTCACCCGCGTCGCCCGAGCCACGGACGCCCGCGTCGCCTCGCTCCCGCGCCTGGCCGGTGATCTGGACCGGCCGACGGCCAGCGGCGCTGTCTTGCGCCAAGATCGTCAGCCGTCGGTCCCGCGTTTCGGGCTTCTTCGCGCTCATCACCCAGAACGCCGCCGTGCGCCGGTACCCCGGCGGCTGGCGCTGGTGGAACTCCCATGCGCCCGGGACCGCCCGCAGCGCTGCCTCCGCACCAGCGTCAAGCGCCCAATCGCCGTGCTGCGCGTACACGGCAGTTCGGTCCTCGCGCCGCAGCGCAAACGCCGCGTTCCCGGCCGGCTGGACGCGGGCCTCTGTCTGGAGGGCGGTCATCCTCGCCACGTTGCGGGCGCTCCAGATTGACCCCTTGCGTCGCGGCGTGGTCCGGATCGCGCGGCCGCCTGCGCAGGGCATCAGCACCGAATCGATCCAGCCAAAGCAGAGCAGCTCGTCAACGATGTCGCCCCAATCTGGCGCATTGGGGTCGTCCGCACGCCGACGCACGCCCACCCACAACTCGGCCGCGGTGGCGTGGTTGACCTCCAGCCACCGGCGCAATTGGGAGGCGGACGCAAAGAAGACGACGTCGTGGGGCTCGAGGCGGGCCATGCCCGGAAGCCTAACGCCGAGCGCAGCACAGCGCGCGGGTACACTCGGGGGGCGATGACCCGCGACGAACTTATTCTCCGTACCCGCCAGTTGATCGCCGAGGGCGAGCGCCTTGACGCCGCCCCGTCGCTGGGCGCGCTGCAGACGTGGCTCCAGTTGTCGGACGACCTGCTGGCAACGGCATGGGGGACGATGGATCGCTACCACCTCGCCTGGCTGATGGTGGGCAAGCCAAAGGAGACGGTGCGCGGGCGGTTGATGACAGCCGCCGAGACCGACGCGTACGTCCGCGAGGTGGCGTCCGCGAAGACCGCAGCGTTGCGCATGAGCCTAAACGCGGTGGACCGACAGGCGATGCCGTTTCTGGGCGAAACCGGCGGCGTTGGCGCAGGGCAGGGCATGGGCGAGGTGCCCGACGTCGTCACGCCGGACGCCGTACGCGCCCCCCGGATCATTCCGCTAGACCCCGAGACGCAGCGTCGTCTCGAGGAAGTTCGCCGCGCTGCCGCCGATCACGCGGGCCATGCCGCAGGCGAGCGCAGGGCGCCGCGTCCGGAGCGCCTCCAGCGCTGAGTGACGCGCCGCGTCCGGAGCGCATCCCCGGCTGAGTGACGCCTCCCTGGCGCCCCACCGGATGAAGACATCATCACCCTGCGCATCACGTGCGCGGGAACGTGCGAACCCGGCGCCAAGTTCATGGTTTGGCGCACGACACGCCTGAAGCCGTGAAGACTGCATCGGGACGCGCGCCACAGGGGCGGCCGGGGCGGCTGGGGGCGGCCGGGCGGGACGCGCGCCACGGCGCTACGGCGCGACGCGCACCATAGGGGCGGCCGGGGCGGCTGGGGGCGGCCGGGCGGGACGCGCGCCACGGCGCTACGGCGCGACGCGCACCGATGCCGACAACTTCAACCCGTCCGACGTTGCCGCGTAGCAGGTGAGGCGGCGCTGGCCGCTGGCCCACGCATCAGCGGGTGGGAAGAAGTAGGCCACCTTCAGGTCCGGCCGCGACCCGTACGGCGCACCCGTGTAGGGCTCAAACGCGCCGTTTACGCAGAGCGAAGCCACCCTGTTGCTGAATTCCTCAACCCCCGGCCAGGCCTGCGTCGTTGAATCGTCCGCCACCAGGAATACCTCGCCGTCGTGCGGCGACGTGCAGGGCGAAACGCTCACCTCGGCCACCGTGGCGCCGGACGGCATGCTGAAGCAGTCGCCCACCTTCAGCGTGAAGGCCGACGCGGTCTGCGGTCCGCGTGCGGCAAACAGCACCACAGCACCCGCGATGATTGCCACCGGCACCAGCAGGAAGCCCGCGTGCAGGGATCTCATCGGCCACGCCATGCCCCGGCCAGCGCCGCAGCCAGCGGCACCGCCACGGCAAGGCCCCCAAACCGCTCCCACGCGTATGCCCACGGCGCAAGCACGCCGCCCTGCGACAGAGCACGGACACCGTCGGCTAGCAGGCCTGCGCCCATCCCCCCGCCGGCGATCACGGCGGCTGCAATCGCCCTCCCGCGTCCGGCGTTGGCACCGCGTCCGGCCGGGTCGCCGGCCAGCAAGAGCCCAACAAGCCAGCCAGCACCTGCCGCAACCGCCAGCAAGCCCAACCCAATATCGATCCCGGTGAGAAGAAAGACAATGATCGCTGCGCCCGCTGACGCGATGACTGCGCGCAGGAGGCGATGCCGCCATGGGAGGGGAGCGGCTGCCACCGGCGCCTCCGCGTATCGCTCACCGGGCGCCCGCGCAAGGCGCCGAACCTCGCCGCCGGGGTGATCATCGTGCTGTTCAGCCTGCTGTTCCATGCCCTGAATGGTACGCACCCTGCCCAGCGGAGCGGTAGACTCAGCCCTCGTGAGCCACAACACCCTTGGCGAGCCTCCGCGCAGCCTGACGGCCGGGTTCCCGGCCGCCGCAGATCGTCTTCGCGCCAACCGCGCGCGCCTCGCCGCGCGAGCGCTCGAACTGGCAATTGCGGATGATCCTGATATCCGCGCCCGCCTGGATGACGTTGCCCTGCGCAACCTGCTGCTGGACGCCGAAGTCCTGTTGGAGCGTCTCGCGCTGTGCGTGGCTGGCGATGACAGCCATTGGCTCGCCGAGTTTGCAGACCAGTCGGGCACGGTCTTCCGCCGCCGCAAGGTGGCCATGGATGACGTGATCGCCGTCTGCGAGGGCCTCCGGGCCGCCGTCCGCGGTGTGCTCTCGGACGAGGAGATGGCCCCTGCCACCCGTGCGCTCGATGCTGCGGTCAACCTGTTCCGCCGGACCCGAGGGATTGCCGGCGACGCGCGCAAGCGCAACAAGATCGTCACCGACATCTACAAGGGCATCTAGGAGCGCATCGATGACGATCAAGTGGGTCAAGTCAGACCCGCTCGTGCTCAACGGCGAGCCGTTCTGCTACGGCAGCCGTCTGACCGTGCGCCAAGTGCTGGAGATGCGCCGCAACGGCTTCACGGTCACGGACCTGCTCAAGGACCACCCGGAACTCAAGCTCATGGGCATCGCAAACGTCTACGTGTACGCCGCCGCCCACAAGGCGCAGTACGCGGAGTTCTTCGCCGCTGACGGCTCGCTGACCGGGCCCGGGCTGGATGCGGACGAAGCCGCTCGCCTGCCGGAGAGCCTCCGCATCGCCGGGGTTGTCACCGCCCCCTAGACCCGCCGCGGGGTAATCCCCAGCGCGGTGCTAGGATTTAAAAGCCATGACTGAACAGCCTCAGGCCGCGCCCGCAAGCGCCGCCGATCCCACCTTCGACGCCCAGCGCCGCGCCACCGAGCTGGCCATCCTCGACAGCCTGCGCGCCGTGGTGGATCCAGAGATCGGTATGAACGTGGTGGAGTTGGCGCTCATCCGCCAAATCATCCTGGGTCCGGACACCACCGAGATCAAGATGATCCTCACCACCCCCTTCTGCCCGTACGCCGGCGCGATGATCCAGCAGGTCAAGGAGCAGGCCGAGAGCGTCGTGGACCACGACGTCAAGGTCACCCTCCTGGCTGAGCGATGGGATCCCCGTGATGCCGGGCTCATGTGGTGAAGCGGATCAACTACGAGAGCGCCGTGGCTACCGGTCGCGGCGACGACGGCACCACCGGCCTCCTCTTTGGCGGGGACCGCGTCTACAAGGACGACCTGCGGACCGAGGCCTTCGGCACGATAGATGAAGCAGTCGCGGCGCTTGGCATCGCCCGGGCTGAACTGGGTCATGTCGGCAGCGCCCATGCCAGGACGCCCGCGTTTCTGGGGCTTCCGCAACTGCTCCTGCGCATCCAGCGCGAACTCTTCGTGGTGGGCGCGGAGCTGGCAACGTCGTCCGAGAACCGCGACAAGGGTCGTGACGGCGAGAGCCGCGTCTCAGCCGTGATGGTGGATGCCATGGACGCCACGCTGCGCGAGATGGAATCCGTGATTGAGCTTCCGCGCGAGTTTGTGGTGCCGGGAGAGACCCGCGCCTCAGCCGCGCTGGAACTGGCCCGCACGATCCTTCGCCGCGCCGAGCGTCGCAGCGTTACGCTTGCCCAGCACGATCCGGCGATTGCCGCCGGCCATCTTCTGCCCTATCTGAACCGCTTGGCAGACCTGCTCTGGATCCTCGCGCGTGTGGCCGAGCAGGTGAGGCCCGCGAAGCAACCAGGGCCCGGACCGACCGATAGGCCGGCAACCGGGCACACACCTCCACGGAGGACTGAACACGTGAACGGCTACCAGCTCAACCCGTCCCGCCTTGGCGTCCGCCCGGCCCCGGCTCTCGTCCAGCAGCTCCTGATTGGCGCGTTTGGCTGGATGGGCGCAGGTCTTGCGCTCACTGCGGGCGTGGCGTACCTCGTCACCACCAGCCCCACGCTCCTTGACGGCATCGCTGGGCTCTGGCTGCCCCTGATCATTGGACAACTCGTCCTCGCCGTCGTGATCCAGGCGGCCATCAACAAGCTGTCTGCCACGGCCAGCCTTGCGCTGTTCTTCATCTACGCGGCCACCATGGGCCTCACCATCGGCCTGATCGTCAGCATGTACACCGGTGAATCGGTTGCGGCGGCGTTCATCAGCAGCGCGGCCATGTTTGGCGGCGCCGCGGTCTTTGGCGTCACCACCAAGCGCGACCTGTCGGGGCTCGGCGGGATCGCCTCGATGGCCGTGATCGGCTTGGTCGTGGCGATGGTTGTGAACATGCTGCTGAAGTCGTCGCCGCTGGGCTGGCTCATCTCGCTGGTGGGCGTGGCCCTGTTCACGGTTCTCACTGCGTACGATGTCCAGAAGATCACTAGCGGCCAGTACGCGGCAATCACCAAGTCCGCGGACCGGGCATCCATCCTTGCGGCGCTGCGGCTCTACCTGGACTTCGTGAACCTGTTTCTGTTCCTCCTACGGCTGTTCGGCGGCTCCCGCCGCTAACTCGCCGCGGGTGCGCCGCTAGGCGGCCGCCGCGCGGTGCCGCCTCAGGGGCACCAGCACCACCAGCAGGCTGAACGCGGTTGCCCAAAGCGTTGGGTTGCCGGCTACAAGCGCCAGGATCAACAGCGTCTCGCCGCGCCTACCGCCAAGACGCCCGCCAACCGCTGCCATCACCAGCGCCACGGCAAACCGCGCCGCGAACGGCACTGGGAGCAGGCTTGACCCGCTGGTCCCACCGCGGACCAATACGTCAACCGCAAACTGCAACCACGCCGCCGGGGAGACCGCGAAGCTCACCGCCAGCACCGCCGCGCCCACCGCTCCCGTGACGGCCGCCGCTCGCCAGCGGCGTGCGCCAACCAGGTACACCAGCCCCAGCACGGGCGTCACCTTAATGGCCGCTGCCGGGATCCACCACAGGGGCGACCGCCGCAGCGCCAGCACCACCATCACCGCCAACACCAGGTGCACGTTGCGGAACCAGAGCTCCACAGCCACCGGCAGAAACGCCACAAGCGCCAGGGCAACGATCAGCCGACGATCGGCCAGCCACCAGAGACAGCCAAGCAGCAGCGCCGTCCACCCTGCCGTGTAGACCGGGTTGGGCAGCACCGCCGCAAACGGCGCCAACACCTGGGCCAGTACCGGCGGGTACCAATAGGCGTACGGCGTGCCTGGCACGGCAGTTGCGTCGTAGAGCGGCAGCCCCGAGAGGAGCCGTCCCGCGGCCAGCCAGTACGCCTGCTCGTCAGACGGGATTGCCCAGCGGGTGACGCCAACCACAAGCAGGAGCGAGGCGCCAACGGCCGCGGTGACGATCAGCCACAGGGGCGGCCGCCGCTGAGAGGCGTCGCCGCCAACGGTGGCGCTCAGGCCTTGCTCGCCTTGGCTGCGTACATCGCCTCATCCGCACGCGCGGCCAAGTCAGTTGGGGTGGATGCCTCATCCGGAAAGACCGCGATGCCAACGCTGGCGGTCACGACAGGTGCGTCGGCAACGCCTGCGCGCAGGACCGCGGTCTTGATGCGCCCCGTGATCTCCTCAGCAATGGTGCGGCTAGCCCCGGGCACAATCAGCCAGAACTCGTCGCCGCCCGCGCGGTAGACAAGGTCGCTGCCGCGGACTGTCTCTTGGAGGGCGGCGGCGACGCGTTTCAGCAGGGCGTCACCAGCCGCATGGCCCAGACCCAGCGGCGGATCGTTGAAGGCCTTGAAGTGGTCGAGATCCAGTTCGAGCAGCGCAAACGGCTGGCTGCGGCCCACAGCGGACGCAAGATCACGCTCAAACGACCCGCGATTGCGGAGCCCTGTCAACGGATCGTGCTCGGCGGCCACCATGACCGCATCGTGGGCCTCAGCGTTGCGCATGGCGATTGACGCCTGGGTGGCGAAGAGGCGGGCAAGCTCAAACTCGTCGGGGGAGAAGCGCTGGCGGTCCTTGCCAATCCGCGCCACGTTCAGCGTGCCAACGGTGAGCCCGTCTGCAACCAGCGGACACACGATTAGCGATTCGGGCACCACCGGCGTCCCCGGGATCTGGATTGCCCGCGGATCGTTCTGCGCGTCGTTGGCCAGGACCGCTTGGCCGTTTGCGATGGCCCAGCCGTTGATCCCCGCGTTGATGGCCGGCATGTGGGCAAGGATTGCTGCTGCCTCCGGGTCCCGCACCACAATTGCCCGTCGGACACCCGCGGCGTGGTCGAGACGGAAGATCGCAAGCGAGTCAAACGCAACCAGCGCGCCCAGCGAGTCCGCAATCTTCTCCAGCACGCTGGCAGGCTCCAGCGTGGCCAAGAGTTGTTCGCTGATCTCCAGCAGGCGGTGCTGGCGCTCAAGCCGGTTGGCAAGCTCAAGCCGCTGCCGTTCAAGCTCCGCAAACGCGTCTGCGCCCACCAGCGACTGGGCCGCGTACCCTGCAAAGACTTCCAGCATCCGCTGGTCGCCGTCACTGAAGTGGTCGTAGCCGTCACGTGACACGACGATCACGCCCAGCACGCGCGACTCCCAGGCCATCGGCACCACGAGCATCGACTCCGCACCGCGCCGATCGCCAACCTGACGGCCGCGGCTGTCGCTCCTTGCATCGGCCAGGCGGACGGCCTGGTTGTGCTCGGCAACCCAGCCGGTGATCCCCTTGCCCATGGGCACACGCAGCTGCTCCACCGACGGGCGGCCGATGCCAAGGAACTCGCCCTGAAACGCGATCGGCTCGCACATCGCGTTGGCGGCGTCCACGCGGTAGACGCGGATTGTGTCGTGGGCGATCAGCTTGTCCGCCTCGGCGACAATCGCCTCACCGATGGCGTTGACGCCCTGGATCCGATTGAGGCGCCAGGAGAGCTCCTGCACCGCGCGCAGACGGGCCGTGTCGGAGCGGGCATCCGCCAGCAGCAGCGCGCCTGAGACCACCGAGCCCAGTTGGCGGGCAAACAGCGCGCCAAGCTCCCGATCGGCGTCGAGCCACATGCGCCCGGCGGCACTGTAGAGAAGGATTGCCCCAACCACCTCGCCGCGGACGACGAGCGGCAGCACAAGCACCTGCTCGATCCCGGATGCGGCGTACACATCGACAAGGCCATCGGCTCGCGCTCCGCAATCGATGACCATTGGCTTGTCGGCTGCAAGCGCGGTCATCTCCACCAGCCCGCCGCTGCGACCCACAAGCTCAATGCCGTCCACGAGCGGCTCTTCCAGCCCTTCGGTGCCCGTCAACTGGAGCGCGAGCTTGCCGGCCGTGCGCACCCAGGCGGATGCCTGACGCGTGTGGAAGAGGCTGGTGGCCGCGTGGAGCGTGGCCCGGATCAGCTCGCCGATCTCAAGATCCGCTGACACGGTCCGGAGTGCGCGGAAGAGCGCCTCTACCCGGATTGCCTCAGAGGAGTTCGTACGTGAGGGTTCTGACATGATCCCAGCTGGTGCCGCCACCTTGGCGAGTTGCAGCCGCTGTCCGCTACGCGGCGCACGACTCGTCTTTTGGGAGTATCAGCCACGCTGGCAGGTCGCGCACGCCCCCGATGGGTCATCGGTGGGTAGGACCTCCGGGCAACGTTTCCTAGCGCAGCTCACCCGGCGTGGGCCGGCGTGCCAGCCGCTCCTCACGGGCCACGGTGTCCTCATCGCCAAGCGCCACGATGCCGGACCCAAGCGCCTTGCCGCGGTCCATTCGCACGTTGGCAAGCTTCATGACCTCGCCCGGGCTCAGCGTCGTCTGACCGTCCAGCATCACGATCCCGACAGACGCGTCCACGTGCACGTCGATTTCGTAGGCATGCAGGCGGATCGGCTGCCGGATCCTGTCCTGGATACGCGTGGCCAGACGGAGCGCCGCAGCGAGGTCTGGCACATCGTTGAGCACCAGCGAGAACTCGTCGCCGGCACGGTTCAGGCGGGCAACTGCATCGGTTGCGCGCACGGCGGCCAGCAGCCGTCGCGCCGTGACCCGCAGAACCTCGTCACCGGACTCGTACAGGTACGTGTCGTTGACGGTCTTGAAGTGGTCGAGGTCCAGCAGGAGCACCGCCGCGCGCTGCTCGCCGCTGCGGGCGCGGTCCACGGCGGCCGCAAGGGCAGGGTTAAACCCGAGGTCATTGAGCAGACCGGTCTTCTCGTCGTGGCGCAGTGCCTCAAGACGGTTATGGGCCTGCCAGATGATGAGGGCAAGCACGATCGACACGATTGGCGCCCACCAGCCGATGGCCAGATACGACGCCGCCATCAGCCACGCGAGGATCCCCTCGGCCAGAAACGTTGTGCGAACGGACGTGTCAATGATGCGGCTGGCCTCTCTGAGGCTGACGTCAGACCGCATGGCGAGCGTCGGGATGACCAGGACCAGATTGGCCAAGGCAAACCCAAAGGCGGTCACGCTGGCCACGATGAAGAACGCGAGCGTGGGATCGCCCGCAAGTGGTTTGGCCAGAAGACCCCGCGCCACCTCTCCGGCGAGGCCACCCGCGATGGCCGCCAGCATTGACACAGCGTGATTGGACAAGATGCCGCGCAGGGGCTGGGAGCGAAGCTCGCGGATCTCCATCTCGGAGACCAGACCCATCAGCCCGCCGGCCACGGGTCCGCCAAGCACGGTGCCAGCAACGATGAACGGCATGCTGAAGGTCATCACGCTGCCGCCCGGTCGCTCGGCGGCACGGATGCCGCCAAGGAGGCCAAACCCCAGCCAGAAGGCGAGCCCGCCGATGAGCGCTGCCTGCGGGCTCAGGCCAGGCCAGGGGAGCGCGATCTCGCGCCGCAGATAGCCGGCCGCAACCACGGCCGTCATCCCAACGCCTGCGGCCAGGATCTGGAAGACAACCCACAGTGTGAGCTTGCTGGGGACAACCTCGAGCGCAAACTGCAGACCCACGGCTCGCCGCACGGCGACCGTGGTGCCCGGGCGCTGCGAGGTCCGGCTCGGGACCGTCCCTGACGCAAACATGACGACTACTCCCCCTTGGCCGCGGCTGTCGCGGCGATGTCCTCGGAGTGCGTCGGCGGGACGACTTCCAGGTCGCTGATCTTGGAGCGCGCGAAGTCAGACACCGACAGCCCTCCTTGGTATGGCGTCTCTGTGCGCTCGCGTGGTCCCGGTACCCCGTGAGCAACGACACTGTTGTCGGCTATATCTGACACCCCGTGGGACAACCACGGTACCCATCAGGGGGGTCATAGGGCGGTAGTACCTTCGTACTGTCAGAGCTCTGCGGCAGGGCATCGCAACCGCACCTCAGCGCACTCGAGTGTCCGGCGCAACAAGGCGCTGCAACTGCCGCGAGCAGGCGTCGAGTCCCCCGATGGTCCTATTCGGCTCCGTGCATCTCTGCCGAGATTGGGCCACTGTGTCACCCTGAGAGCATGGAACACCCGCGAACGCTGGCCGCGCTGATCGTGGTGGCCGCCTTGGTGACAGCGTGTGGTTCGGCGAGCAGTCGCGGAACCGCGTGCTTCCAGATTGGCCCGGCGCGGTCGCCGGGCACGGTCCCAGGAGATGGCAGCCCTATTCCGTCAGCGTCGGCTGGCACGGGCGTCCAGGAGCCGGCCAACACGGTGCGCTTCGGGCGCAAAGCCATCGTTGACCCGCAGGCGGGAAACAGCGAGGCCATCGTCTTCCTGCTGCCAGATGGCTGGCAGTACCAGGGCAGCATCCAATGGGTCCCGCAGTGGGAGCGTGTGGCGTTCCCGCAGACCCGGATGTCTGATCCGGCCACCGGTATCACCATCGACTGGCTGCCCATCCAGGACTTCATCTGGTTCCAGGCGCCGGCGGGGTTTGATGCGCCCATCGGCGGCAACTACCAGGGCAAGGTCTACCAGCCCCCGGTCACGGACCCGGCGCAGTTCGTCTCGCAGTTCTGGGCGCCAACCACCCTGCCTGAGCTGCAGAACGCGCAACTCGTCAGCGTCAACCAGGTCCCGGAGCTCGCCACCGAGTTCAAGAAGGGCTTCGGCGGTCCGGCAGATGCTGCGGCGTATCGCCTGCGCTACGCGTACCAGCAGGACGGACAGCCGTGGGAGGAGGACGTCTCGTTCGCCCTGCTCTACTCGGGCAACGCGGACTTCATGTCCTGGTACGTCAACTTCGCCTACACGGCGCGCGCCCCGCGGGGCCAGCTTGACGCCAACGCCGGGATCATCTCCACGATTGTCGCCAGCCGGACGTCCACGCCCGAGTGGGAGGGGATCTACCGCTTCGTCCAGCAGTTGTTCGTCAAGGGCATCCAGCAGCAGATGGCGGACACGGTGGCCTTCGGCAAGATGCTGGCCCAGTACCGGGCGGAGATCCAGGCGCTGCAGGCGCAGGTGACCGCCGAGCGCCAGGCGTCCGAGGACCGCATTGCGCAGCTCCGCGGCGAGATCCTGAGCGGCGTCACGAGCTACAGCGACCCAGTCAACGGGGGCTACGTCCAGCTGCCCACCGGGTACAACCAGTACTGGGTGAACGACAAGGGCGAGTACCTGAGCTCCAGCCAGCCGGGCTTTGACCCAAACACGCTCAACGACGGGTTCTGGCAGCTGCTGCAACCGAAGGGCTAGCGGCGAGGATGTGCGCGGCGTCAGGCCGTAGCCGCGCCCGGTGACGTCAGCCTGAGGAACCGCGGCGGGCGCGCCACAGGGTCCGTCGGAACTGGACCGCCCCAGATGAGCGTGTCGGGGTCGATATCGGCGCCATCGGGCCAGACGACCGTCCCTGCTTCGACCGACAGCGCACGGAACCTGGCGGGATCGCGCTGCAACGGCTCGAACACCGGCCCCCAGAGCAGCGCTTCGAGGTCGCGCTCCACTACGTCGCCGCTGGTGAGCGTGAGGCGCACGGTGAACCTGTCAAGCGCGATGGAGTGCTTGATCCGGAGCATCGCCAAATCCTACTTCAGCGGGGCAATCGGCCTGAGTGGCAGGTGCTGGGCTGCGAGTCGCCAATCATCGGCAAGCGCGCCCTAGCGCGCCCTGGCGCGCCCTGGCGCGCACTCGCCCACTCGAAGACGAGGCCCATCGCCCGCGGCGGCAGTCTGCCAGCCATCACCGACATGTCCGCCATCTTGATCGCCACCTCGTCGACGCCATAGACGGCGTGGAAGTGCGCGTCGGGGTGATCGTCGTAATAGATGTACACCACGATCCCGTAGGACTCGCAGACTCGCGCCATGTGGGTCCTCCGCGGAACCTCGGTCGTGCCGTTGAGTGGCGAGTCACCGAGGAGGCCGCCGACGGTAGCGTCCGGTGCTTACCGGTCACTTACTCGCCGGTGGCGAGGAGTTGGTCTTCAGGCGCCGGCTCACCGCTACATGCCCCCCTCGCTCGAGGTTGAGCGCGAGTACGTGCGCGAGGATGTGCTCGCGGGCCGTGTCTTGCACCCCGAACCCTTCACAGGGCTGGTCTGCTTCGCGGGCAAGGTCCTCCACGCCGGCGGGGTGGCTCGGCGGGATCGCGACGCAACGGCTCGCTCGGCCTGCCACAGGGCGGCTCCGCGCAGACGCCGTGGCGACGGTGATGGGCGCCTTTCAATCGCCCACAGCCAATGGCGACCCGCATGGTGCGTCGCCGGCCACCACGTCGCCCGTCCCCCGTTGACGACTTCGCGTAGCCGCACTAGTATCAATCCCGACCTTAGCGGTCGGAATTCTCCGGCCTGGCGGCGCAAGCCGCGGGCGTCCCCCCGGAGAACTCCAACCAGGTCTTGCGCGAGGCTCGGGTTGCCACGTCCCCGGTAACCCGAGCCACGCCGCTTCACCCTCATCGAGGACAGTCCCCTGACCACCCGGACCCGACACCATGGCACCGGCGCCGTTGCCTTCAGCACGAAGGGCGAGTACGGCGTACGGCTCATGGTCCAACTGGGCCGTCACTACGGGATGGGTCCGGCAAGTCTTGCCGAGATTGCCGCAGACGAGGATCTGCCCCGCGCCTACCTTGAGCAGCTTGTCACGAGCCTCCGGGACGCTGGTCTGGTCACCTCCACGCGCGGCGCTCGCGGCGGCTACGAGCTGACGGCCTCGCCGGAGCTGATCCGCATGAGCGACGTGCTCCGCGCCCTTGAAGGGCCGATTGCGCCGATGTACTGCGCCTCAGACTCACCTGACCACGCCTCCTGCGCGCGATCCGCCGCCTGCACCGTGACCCTGCTCTGGGCCAAGGTGCGTGACGCAATCTCGGGCACGCTTGACGCGCTCACCCTTGCGGATCTCGTCCCGCTCCGCCACATCACGCTTGACCCGCGCGGCTCTATCCCGTCCCCAACCGGGCTTGCGTAGACCACCCAATCAGGAGCCCTTTGTGACCAACGCCGACGACCGCGAACTCGTGATCCGGGACCTCCGGGTTGCGCCGGCGGCCAAACCTGACCGGGAGATCCTCCAGGGGATCAACCTCACCATTCGCAAGGGCGAGACCCACGCGATCATGGGCCCCAACGGCTCGGGCAAGACCACGCTCTCGTACGTGCTCATGGGGCACCCGGCGTACATCGTGAAGAGCGGCGAGATCCTCTGGAAGGGCTACAACCTGCTGGACCTCTCCGCAGACAAGCGCGCGCGGCTGGGCCTCTTCCTCGCCTTCCAGTACCCCACGGCCATCCCCGGCCTCAGCGTCGCGTCCTTCGTGCGCAGCGCGGTCAACGCCAAACTCCAGGGCATCGACAAGAACCCGGCCATCGACCCAACAGACCCCACGCGCGGCGGGCTGACGATGCTGGAGTTCCGCCGCCGGATGCGCGAGAAGATGGCGATGCTCAAGATGGATGACGCGTTTGCCACGCGCTACGTCAACGACGGGTTCTCGGGCGGTGAGAAGAAGCGCCTTGAGATGCTCCAGATGGCGATGCTCTCGCCAGAGTTCGCCATCCTTGACGAGACGGACTCCGGCCTCGATATCGACGCGCTGCGGATTGTGGCCGAGGGCGTCAACGCGATGCTCAACCCGGACATGGGCGTGCTGCTGATCACGCACTACCAGCGGCTGCTCAACTACATCAAGCCTGACTACGTCCACGTCCTTGCGGCGGGCCGCATCGTCACCTCGGGCGGCAAGGACCTAGCCCTTCGGCTTGAGGAGGAGGGCTACGGCCCCATCCTGCGCGAGAACGGGCTGGATATCGGCGTCCCTGACGAGGCGCTGGTCCTGCCAAAGGAGCCCGAGGCCGCCGGCGCCGGCCGGTAGGAGACACCGATGACCGCCGAGACCCAGCACGCTTTGGACCCCGAGGCGCTGCGGGCTGACTTCCCGATCCTTGATCAGGAGGTCCACGGGCACAAGCTGGTCTATCTGGACTCGGGCGCCACGTCGCAGAAGCCGCTCAGCGTGCTTGCGGCGATGGACAACTACTACCGCCACGACAACGCCAACGTTCACCGCGGCATCTACGCGCTCTCGGAGCGTGCCACGGCGGACTACGAGGGCTCGCGCGCCAAGGTTGCCCGCCTGATCGGTGTGGCGGACCCGCGGGAGATCATCTGGACCCGCAACGCCACCGAGGCCATCAACCTCGTCGCGTACACGTGGGGCCGGCGCCACATCGGCCGGGGCGACGTCATCGTCCTGACCGAGATGGAGCACCACGCAAACCTTGTGCCCTGGCAGATCCTCGCCCAGGAGAAGGACGCGGATCTGGAGTTCATCCCCATCACGGATGACGGGATCCTGCGCCAGGACGTCTTTGACGTGCTCCTGCGGCTCAAGCCAAAGCTTGTTGCCTTCACGCACGTCTCCAACATGCTGGGCACCATCAACCCGGTTGCCGAGATGACGCGCAAGGCGCACGAGGCTGGCGCGCTGGTGCTCATCGACGGCGCCCAGGCCGTGCCGCACATTCCGGTCAACGTCGCTGAGATTGGCGCGGACTTCTACACGTTCTCCGGCCACAAGGTCATGGCGCCCACGGGCTCCGGCGTGCTTTGGGGCCGTCGCGCGCTGCTGGAGGCGATGCCGCCGTTCATGGGCGGCGGCGACATGATCCGCGAGGTCCACCTGCGCCGCTCCGAGTGGAACGACATCCCCTGGAAGTTTGAGGCGGGCACGCCGGACATCTCGGCGGCCATCGGTCTTGGCGCCGCGGCTGACTACATGATGGATCTGGGCATGTCGCGCGTGCAGGACCACGAGCAGGAGCTGGTGCGGTACGCGCTGGACGTGCTGCCGCGCGAGGTTCCGGGCATCGAGATCTACGGCCCGGCCGCGCCCGAGCTGCGGGGCGGCGTGGTGGCGTTCAACCTGCCGGGCATCCACCCGCACGACGTGGCCCAGGTGTTGGACCGCTTTGGCGTGGCCATTCGCGCCGGCCACCACTGCACGATGCCGCTCCACGAGCGCCTCGACCTCTCGGCCACGGCCCGCGCCTCGTTTGGCGTCTACACGACGACCAAAGACATCGACTCCCTCGCCGCGGCGCTGCAGCAGGTGCAGAAGCTCTTTGCCTGATCCCACCGTCGGGCGCCTCGCCGTCGTGATGGCCGCAGCCGCAGCCCTCGCCGTCGGGTGTGCTGCGCCGGTGGCGAATGGTGCCTTCGGCCCGTGCGGGATCATCAGTTCGGGCGGGGTGGAGATGATGTTTGGGATCAGCCACGCCAGCAACTTCGGCGCGCACTTCCCGGCCGTGCCGCAGCTGCCGGAACTGGCGGGGGACCAGCGACCCGCCACGATCAGGGTTTTCCGCGGGCCGGTAGAAGTCCTGTCGATGCACCCCACGAGCATCGGGACGGGCGCACCGGCAACCCCGAAAGCCGCCGGCTCGGCCGTCTGCGTCCAGATCGGCAATGACCTGAACGTCTACGAGGACCTCGATCTCACCGGTGCCCACCCATAGACATGGCAGGACCGGCAAGGTCGCCACGCTGCGGGCCGCCACGCTCCACCAGGCACAGAATCCTTCGGCGGACCTGGCCGACGCTCAACTGCTTCGGCTTAGCTCGAAGCACCCAGACAGTTACTTGCTGGGGACACCCTCTCCCGGCACCGGCGACATGCAGCTGCTTCGAACCAAGCCGAAGCATCGCCGGACGGCGCGGCGCGCGACAATGACGCCATGAAGACCACCACCGAGACCGTCGATGTCCTGGTTGCCGGCGGCGGCACGGCCGGCCACATCGCGGCCATCCAGGCGGCGCGCGCGGGCGTGACCACGTCGATCATCGAGGCGGGCTCCATGCTGGGCGGGACGATGACCGCCGGCGGCGTCTACATGCCCAACCACTTCTTCACGAAGGACGCCCAAGTGGTGGCGGGCATCCCGTGGGAGCTGTACACGAAGTCCAAGGCGATTGAGGGGCTGCCCGTCCCGGACTACCGCCGCCGCCGACCCGTGGAGACGCCCGGCTACTACTCGTACATCAACGTCCCCGTCTACGCGTCACTCGCCGAGGCGGAGGCCATCGCCGCGGGGGTCGTCATCCATTACCACGAGTTTGTGGCCGAAGTCCGCGCCGACGGCGACTGGTGGGAGGTCGTCTCCCTCGGCCGTGGCGTCCGCCGGGTGACGAGGTGTCGCGAGATCATCGACGCCAGCGGCGACTCGGACATCGTCCGCATCCTTGGCCTCAAAACGCTCAAGACCAAGGTCAGCCAGCCCGGGACGCTCGAGTACAAGCTCTACGGCATCGAGCACGAGCAGCTCTGGAAGGAAGAGGTCCAGGCGCTGTACGAGGAGGCGCTGGGCGCGGGCGTCGTGCGCAAGGGCGACTGGGCGTATCCCAACCTTGAGCCGTTCCTCTACTACCTCCAGCACG
>CAIXZV010000264.1 GCA_903924005.1 uncultured Chloroflexota bacterium
ACCAGGTCCCGGGCGAGGTCCCTGCCGTTCATCTCGGGCATGACGACATCGGTCATCAGCAGGTTGATGTCGCCCGGGTGCTCGCGGGCCAGCCGGATCGCCTCGCCGGGCGCGGCGGCGGCGACCACGCGGTAGCCCAGCCGCTCGAGCATCGCGGTGCCAAGGCGCAGGATCGCGGGCTCGTCCTCGACCAGCAAGACGGTCTCGCCGCCCCCTCGCGCCGCGCCCTGCGCGTGCGCCTCCGGCGCCGTCAGCGGACCCATGTGGCGCGGCAGGTAGACCCGGAACACCGACCCGGCCCCCGGGTTGCTGTGGGCGTTGATGAAGCCCCCGCCCTGGCTAACGATGCCGTACACGGTGGCGAGGCCGAGCCCGGTCCCCTTGCCGACCTCCTTGGTTGTGAAGAACGGCTCGAAGAGGTGGGTCATGGTCTCTGCGTCCATGCCGCGGCCGTTGTCGCTCACGGTGAGCACGACGTACTCGCCGGGCACGGCGCCCGGCCGGGCGGCGCAGTCGTCAGCGTCCAGGGTGGCGTTCCCCGTCTCGATCGTGATCGTGCCGATGTCGCCGACCGCGTCGCCCGCGTTCACCACGAGGTTGGTCAGGACCTGGTCAAGCTGGGACGGGTCCACGCGGACCGGCCAGAGGCCGCCGCCCGGCCTCCAGGAGAGCTCGACGCCGGCCAGGACGAGGCGCCGCAGCATGTCCAGGATCCCGCCCACGGCCTCGTCGAGGTTGAGGACCTTGGGCGCGACCGTCTGGCGGCGGGCGAACGCGAGCAACTGGCGGGTGAGGTCGGCGGAGCGCCGGGCGGCCTCCTGGACCTCGAGGAGGTTGGGCTTGGCCGGGCTGGCCGGGTCGATCGCCTCGAGGGCGAGCTCGGTGTTGCCCAGGATCGCGCCGAGCATGTTGTTGAAGTCGTGGGCCACGCCGCCGGCGAGGCGGCCGACGGACTCCATCTTCTGGGCCTGATGGAGCTCGGCCTCAATCGTGGCTTTCGCGGCCTCAGCCGCCTTTCGCTCGCTGATGTCGCGGGCGATCGAGAGGAAGACCGGGCGGCCGTCCAGCGTGGCAACCGTGGTACTCACCTCCGTCGGGATCCGGGTGCCGTCCCGCGTCATGTGGACCGTCTCCAAGAAGCCCGAGTCTCGCTGCGCGATGGCCGCTGCGCGAGCTGCAGTGACCGCGGCCTGCTCCGGGGCGCTGATCTGGGCCACCGTCATCGTCAGCAGCTCGGCCCGCGTGTAGCCCAGACGCTCGCAGGCGGCCCGGTTGGCCTCGAGGCAGTGCAGGCCCTCCATGTCCCAGATGAAGATCGCGTCCGGGGCCGACTCGACAAGGGCGCGGAAGCGCTCCTCGGACTCGCGGAGCGCCTCCTCGGCTCGCTTCTGCTCTGTGACGTCGCGGCAGGCGACAAGCAGGACCCGCTGATCGCGCCACTCGACAGTGCGGGCGGAGATGTCGACGGTGAAGACGCTCCCGTCCTTCCCGCGGAGCGAGCGCTGGGGGATCGCCAGGGTCTGGGTAGGGGACTCCTGCGCGTCACGGGCGCGCCTGGACGTCTCATCGGGCTCCGCCGACAGGTCGGTGTTGCTCATGGTCAGCAGCTCGGCATGGCTGTAGCCAGAAAGCGCGGATGCGGCGAGGTTGGCGTCAAGGATCCGCGCTGTTGCCGAGTCAACCACGAACACCGCGTCGGACGCCGACTCGAACAGCGTCCGGTACCGCTCCTCGCCCTCGCGCAGAGCCGCCTCGGCAGCCCTTCGCTCGGAGATGTCGCGGCAGGCCACGCTGAGGACCCGCTGGCCATGCCAGATCGTGTTGCGGGCGGTGACCTCGACGGGAAAGACCGCCCCGTCCTTCCTGCGGTGCAGGCGCGCCGGGATCGTCAAGACCTGGTCCGGGGCATCTTGCGCGTGGCGGATGAATTGCGATGTCCCATCGGGCTCCGCCGAGAGGTCGGGGCTGTTCATCGCCAGCAGCTCGGCGTGGTCATAGCCGTAGACCGCCGACACCGCGCTGTTGGCGTCGAGGATCCTGGTCGTCGCCATGTCGATCACGAACACCGGGTCGGATGCTGAATCGAACAGCGTGCGGTACCGCTCCTCGCTCTCGCGTAGTGCTGCCTCCGCGCGCCTCTGCGCGGTGATGTCGCGGGAAATGCCGAACAGCCCCACGACCTTCCCGCCGTCGTCGAACACGGGGCCCTTGGTCGCCAGGTATCTCGTCGATCCGGCGACCGTCGGGACCACCTCCTCGTAGGTCGTCACCATTCCGCCCTCCATCACCCTGCGATCGCCGGCCATGACGGCCGCGGCCTCCGCGGGCGGGAAGAGGAAGGTGTCGTCCCTGCCGATGACCTCGTCGGGCTGCTTTCCGGTCGCTCTGGCGGCCTCGCTGTTGAACAGCAGGTAGCGGCCCTGGGCGTCCTTCACATAGAAGGCGTCCGCGGACTGCTCGAGATAGATGTGCTGCACGTCGCGGCTCATCCGGCCGGCCGCGCCGGCCGGCGCCGCTCCGCTGGTCGGCCCCCCGGCCGCCGAGGAGTCCAGCGAGAAGGTCAGGACGCTGTCGAGCGACATCTTCCGCTCGTGCGCGGCCGTCCTGGCCGCGAGGAGGGCGAGCAGCAGGTAGACCCCCCCGAGGTACTGCGAGGCCCTTCCCGCCCAACCGACCGGGCTGCCGACCGAGCCCTGGATGAAGAAGGCGGAAAGGCTCACCGCGGTCAGGGCCAGGGCCAGCCCGTACCAGTACAGGAACGGCTCCCGGATCCTAACGGACGTGCCCGCGAAGATGAGGGCAGAGAAGACGAAGAGCGCGTCC
>CAIXZV010000265.1 GCA_903924005.1 uncultured Chloroflexota bacterium
AGACGCCAGACGAGCAGCACGGCCTGGAGGACAAACAGCACGGCAAGGATTGCGGGGTCGATGAGCCGCGCCGCGACGGACGTGGGGCCCTCGGCGATGGCCAGCACGGCGACGAGCAGCAGCACGATGACGATGGGCGCGGCCCAGATCAGCGCCGAGCGGCGGCGGCCGGCGACAAGGTGGCCCAGCCCGGGGAACACCGCGGTCAGGACGAGCAGGATGGACGGGGAAGGCGCGCGGCGAGCTGGGGCGGCCAGGCTGGGGGGATCGGGAAGGAGTGCAGACATCGCCAGAAGGATGCGGTGGTCAGCCGGATCGTGCAACCGCGGGCGTCAGTGCGTGTCGGCGTCTCCGCCGCTCGTCCTCCTGGAGGACGGTATCCAACGGGGTCCGGTCTGCCGTCCGTGGGGAGGACGGTAGCCACAAGCGTCGGCCGCCCGCGTGCGTGGCCGGCGTTGGGCCGGGGCGCCGCACGGGCGCCGTTGCTACTTACCGTCCTCTAGGAGGACGCTAGACAGAGGCCGGTCCACGGCACCTGCGATTCCGCACCTGCGATACCGTTCCGCGATGACTTCACCTGCCCGCGACGGGTACCGCCATGATTGGCGCCGCATCGTCGCTGCCTACTGGCTCACCCAGCTTGTCGAGAGCATGGGTATGGCGCAGGTCTTTGCCCTGATGCCCGCGCACCTGCGTGAGCTGGGCATGCCGCAGGCGGATCGGCTTGCCTTCGTGGGCTTGTTCTCCTCGCTTGTCTTTGTGCTTGGCCTGCCGCTCGTGCCGCTCTGGGGCGTCTGGGCGGACAAGGTTTCACGCAAGGCCGTCATCGTCCGCAGCGCCTTGGTGGAGGCTGGCGTCTTTGCGCTGGCGGCCGCCGCGCAGGTGCCCTGGCAGATGGCCATTGCGATGCTGCTCATCGGGTTCCAGTTGGGCAACACCGGCGTCATGCTCGCGGGCATCCGCGACGTCACCCCGCGCAAGCGCCTTGCCACGGTCATCGCCATCTTTGGCGTTGGCAGCCCCATCGGCTTTGCGCTTGGCCCGGTGCTCGCGGGCGGGCTGATCGACGGCTTTGGCTGGTCCATCGCGGGCGTCTACATGCTGTCCGCGGCGTTCTCCATCGGGACGGCGCTGCTGGTGGGTCTGGGCACGCGCGAGGTGCGCCCGGAGGTGATCCCGGTGGGCTCCGTGTTTGTCCTGGCGCGCAAGGCGATGTCCGGCGTGCTGCGCGACCGCAACGTCCGGCGGCTCTTCATGGTCTACGGCGTGGTGTTCCTGGCCAACCAGGTCTCGCGCCCGTTCACGCCCCTGCTTGTGGAGCGCGTTGTTGGGTCCGGCCCGGGCTTGGCCACGTCAATCGCCGTTGTCATGGGGGTTGGCGCGCTTGTGGGCGCGCTGATCTCGCCGCTGGCCGGCAGCCTCGGCGACAGGTTTGGCTATCGACCGGTGCTGATTGGGGCCCTGGCGATTGGCGCGCTTGCCAGCCTGTTGCTGCCGTTTATGCCGGGGGTGCCGGCGATGGCGGGTGTGTCGGTGCTGCTTGGGACGGCAACCGCGACAACGTCCGCGATGGTCTTCTCGATGCTGGCCACCGAGGTGCCGCCCGAGCGCCGATCCGCCACGCTGAACCTCGTCTACCTGCCGCTGTATATCGCGGGGATCATCGGCCCGGCCACCGGGTCTGCCCTGGCGGCGGCGGCCGGCGTGGATGGGCCGTTCCTGCTGGGCGCCGTGGTGTTCCTGGCGGGGGCGTTCGCGATCTGGCGCCAGCGGCGTGGCGATGCGCGGGATGCTCGGGAAGCGGCGGCAGGTCGCGAGGCGGTGGGCGGCGGGGCGGTCGGCAACACCCCGGCCGAGCCCTGAGTCACGTCTGGTTCAGAACGGGACCCAGCATGCTGACTTCACGGTCGAAACCGCGACGTCGCATTGCGAACTGTGCAGGCCGCCCGCCGATCTGAGTCTACGGTGACTCAGCGAGGCGCAAAGGGCTGCGAGGCAGCCGCAGCAGCACCGGCCGAGGGACCTACGCCGAGGGCAGGTGCCGCTCCGCCGGGCCCGTGTAGATCACGTCCGGGCGGATAAGGCGGTGCGCGCCGCCCTGC
>CAIXZV010000266.1 GCA_903924005.1 uncultured Chloroflexota bacterium
CCGGCATCACCACGGGCAGCACCGGGACTGCCCCGGTGGTTGGCGGCCGCCTGCCCGACTTCACCGCGCAGCTTCCCGACGGGACGAAGGTCACGCTGGCGAGCCTGGCGGGCAAGCCCCTCTGGCTGACGTTTGGCGCCTCGTGGTGCCCGGACTGCCGCACGGAGGCGCCCGACGTTGAGGCGATCTACCAGAAGTACAAGGACAAGGGACTGCAGCTGGTGGCGATCTTCGAGGAGCCAGGCACGGACATCACCGCGTACGCGGGCCATGCCGGACTCACATTCCCGATCCTTGTGGACCAGAACGGCGTGCTCCGCGACGCGTTCCGCGCGCTGGGCCTGCCCACCCACTACTTCGTTGGCGCTGACGGCGTCATCCGCGAGGTGCGGATTGGCGGGATCCATCCTGACGAGATGGACAGTGCCGTGTTGGGCATCCTGAACTGAGGCCATCATGAGCGAACCCGAGACGCCCGAGGCACTGCCGACGGAGGCAGTCGTGTCGCCGGCCGGCGAGGAGCCGCCCGCTCCGCCGGAGAAGGCTGCCATCGTGGTTCGCCATCGTCACCCGTTCTACCTGCGCGGTCGCCGGCCGCGGATGCCGCGCTCGCGCCGCGGTCTTGTGGCCCTGCTGATGGTCCTTGCGGCCTTTGGCGGCGCGTCGATCTTCACGGGCGTGTCGCTCATTCACTGGACCGAGACCGCGGACTTCTGCGGCCGCTGCCACACGATGACGCCGGAACTCCAGGCCTACGAGGCCGGGCCCCACCGCGACGTCGCCTGCGCGGAGTGCCACGTGGAGCCGGGTATCGCGGGCTGGGTCAAGGCCAAGATCAACGGCACCAAGCAGTTGATCGAGGTGGTCCTGGGGACGTTCCCCACGCCCATCCCGCCGCCTGACCACTCGGAAATGCCCGCCGCGACAGACACCTGCATGACCTGCCACGACGTGAAGTCGCAAGCTGTGGCGGTCCTCAAGACGCAGACGATCTTCTCGGAGGACGAGACCAACACCCGCCAGTTCGTCGGCCTCCTCGTGCGGCCCGGCGGCGGCGACGTGTTCAACGTCAACCGTAGCGTCCACTGGCACGTGCTCCAGGATGTCAGCTACTACAGCGCGGACCTTCGCTCCACGAAGATCGACTACGTGCGCGCCACGCAGCCCGATGGCAGCGTGGTGGAGTTCATCTCACAGGACAAGATCAAGGTTGCCCAAGACGTCCAGCCGGACATCGATGCAATTGTCGCGTCCGAGCGCAAGGTCACCATGACCTGCTACGACTGCCACAACCGCGCGGGGCACGACATCGCCAACCCGCGAACGGCCATCGACCAGGCGCTGTCCACCGGGCAGATGGACTCGAAACTCCCCTACATCAAGCGCGAGGCGATGCGCATCCTCTGGTCCAGTTACCCGGACATCGCGTCGGCCGACTTTGAGGCCGACAAGCTCCAGATGTTCTACCAGACGAACTACCCGACGGTGGCCACCGCCAACGCGGACCAGATCCAGTCCGCCATCGCCCAGATCAAGGTCCTGTACCGCCTGACCGCGACGCCCGAGATGAAGGTCACCGCCAAGACCTACCCGAACCACCTTGGCCACCTGGACTTCCCGGGCTGCTTCCGCTGTCATGACGGCGGCCACAGCAAGGTGGTGAACGGCGTCGCCACTAAGGAAGTCATCCCCTCCACGTGCGACACGTGCCACACGTTCCCGCAGATCGGCCCCGCCGTTGCCAGCCTGCCGCTGGGTGAGCCGCCCACGACACACCAGGACAAGATGTGGGTGTTCGACCACAAGGGCACCGCGACCAGCGTTGACCCGGGCGGCCAGAGCTGCGGCGAGTGCCATGCGCGTGACTACTGCGTGAACTGCCACTCCACAGGCGCTGTCACCGTTCAGCACGACGAGATGGCCACCAACCACGCGGCGGTGATCCGGCGTCAGGGCAACCAGGCCTGCGCGTACTGCCACCAGCCGGTCTACTGCGCGCGTTGCCACAAGGAGCCAGTGCTCCCGGTCACCGTGCCGTTCCTCCAAGGCAGCGTCCAGGGGCCGGCGACACCGGCCACCGTCGCCCAGGGCGTGACGCGCCAACTCGCGGGACCACACTCCTAGACCGGCCATAGGCGGCGTGAACTGCCGTCCTGACCCCTTCGCCCCGCAGGCCCGCGCACCGCGCGGGCTTGTTGCGTATTGCCGAACCACCCCTATCGGCACATCTGCCCGCTGGGTTTGCCCGCGCAGTTGCAGGAAGAACGGCCCCCGAACACCGGGCATATGCCCTTTCTGTACCGGTCCATACATGGTCCGCATGGACCTGCCGACCGGACAATTCGTGCAGAGGTGGGGAAACCTTAACCTGCGCGGAGGAGGGTATGGGAGCCGAGGGAGAGACCGGACCCGGCGTTGTGGGCGAACCTGCAGCGGGTCCCGTCAATGCAGCCGAGACGGCGTTGCCGGTCGGCACTGAAGAAGCTGCGACTGGCGCTGAGACGTCGGCTGCGCCCACGTCCGGCCGACGCCGGTTCCTCCGCTGGCTGGGCGGCCTCACCGTCGCGTCCACCGCGGGCATGATCGTCACGCCGATCGTCGGCTTCCTGGTCCCGGCCGCGGGAGCCAACGAGGCGTCCGGCGGCAAGGTGCTCGTCGGCACCACCGCGGAGATCCCGGCTGGCGGCGGCAAGGTTGTCGCCATGGGCAGCAAGCCCGCCATCGTCGTCGCAGACGGAGGCGGGTACAAGGCGTTCTCGGCCATCTGCACGCATCTCGGATGCGTCGTGTCGTGGAACGACCTGTCGGGCGTCATCGAGTGCCCGTGCCACGGCGGCAAGTTCAACCCGTCCTCGGGGGCAGTTGTCGGCGGTCCGCCGCCCACTCCGCTTACGCCCATCACGGTCTCGGTCGAGGGCGACCAGATCTTCCTGTCGGAGGCTTGAGATGGCCGCAACACCTGCGACCGACCGCAAGCCCAGCGGCATCCTCGGCTGGGTTGAGGATCGCTCCGGGATCAGCGTCGTTGTCAACGCGGGCATTCACGTCCGCGTCCCGATGTCCGCCAACACGATGTACTTCGGCGGCATCGCGCTGTTCCTGTTCATGATCCAGGCAACCACCGGCACGCTGCTCTCGCTCTACTACAAGGGCACGCCCGAGTCGGCCTACAAGAGCGTCCAATACCTCACCAGCGATGTGAACTTCGGGTGGCTCATCCGAAGCATCCACCACTGGGGTGCGGACCTCATGATCCTGTTTGTCGCCCTGCACCTCCTGCGAGTGTTCTTCCAGGCGGCCTACAAGTTCCCGCGGGAGCTCATCTGGGTCGTCGGGTGTCTGTTGTTCATGGTCACCCTTGGCTTCGGGTTCACCGGCTACCTCCTGCCGTGGGACCAGCGGGCCTACTGGGCAACCGTCGTGGGCACTGACATCGCCGGCAGCGTGCCGGTCATCGGCGGGACGCTGCTGACCCTGCTCCGCGGCGGCGCAGACGTGACCGGCGACACGATGAGCCGCTTCTTCGGCATCCACGTCCTCGTGCTGCCAATCTCGCTGGCCGCCCTGATCGGCGCCCACCTGATCCTGGTCCAC
>CAIXZV010000267.1 GCA_903924005.1 uncultured Chloroflexota bacterium
GACGTTTCACCCCTCGGGCGGGGCGTTTGTTACGTGGCCGGGCGATCCCGTGCAACAAACCGTGCGTGGGAGGGGTGGATCGTTCCGGGACGGAACCGTTCACCCGTCGGACGGGTGGACGAGCCGCGGGTGGGCGAAACCCCGGCCGGAACCCAGCCGAACCCTCGTGAACCCCGGCCGGAACCCCGGCCGAAACCCCGGCGAACCCTGGCGAACCCCGGCGAAACGCAGCCGAGGCCGAGAGCCAACTACAATCGGCGGACCAGCCCGCCCCGAGGTCGCGCCCCGCATGTCCGTGCCCGTCGTCGAATTCACCGACGAACGCCTGCCCAACGGCCTTCGCCTGATCGTGGTGGAGGACAAGCTCGCGCCCGTTGTCGCCGTCAACCTCTGGTACAACGTCGGCTCAAAGAACGAGGTGGAGGGCAAGACAGGCTTCGCCCACCTCTTTGAGCACGTCATGTTCCAGGGCTCGGCCAATGTCGCCAAGGCAGAGCACATGGCGCTGGTCCAGGCGGCCGGCGGCACGCTCAACGGCTCCACCTGGCTGGACCGCACCAACTACTACGAGACCCTGCCGTCGCACCAGCTGGAGCTTGCGCTCTGGCTTGAGGCGGACCGCATGGGCACGCTGCTTGACGCGCTCAGCCAGGAGAACCTGGACAACCAGCGCGAGGTGGTCAAGAACGAGAAGCGCTGGAGCTACGACAACCGCCCCTACGGAAGCTGGAACGAGAAGATCCTCCAGCACCTGTTCCCTAAGGAGCATCCGTACTACCACCCCACCATCGGGTCCATGGAAGACCTGGATGCCGCGTCCGTCGAAGACGTCAAAGCCTTCTTCAAGACTTGGTATGCGCCCGACAACGCGGTGCTCAGCGTGGTGGGGGACTGCGAGCACGATCAGGTCCGCGCCTGGGTTGACCGCTACTTCGGCCCCATCCCGGCCAATGGCAGCTTCCCGCAACTGCCCGACATGTCGCTCCCCGCGCTCATCGGCGAAGAGCGGCGTGAGGTGGTTGAGGACAAGGTCCCGCTGGCCCGCATCTACATCGGCTTCCGGGCGCCCGTGTTTGGCGACACAAGCCTTGACGCGCTCGACATCGCCGGCCAGCTCCTCAGCGGCGGCAAGGGCTCGCGGCTGCACCGCAGGCTTGTGCGCGAGGACCGCATCGCCCAAGACGTTGCCATCTTCACGCTCCCGTTCACCGGCGGCGCGTCCGTCTGCGTGGGCTGGGCCACCGTTCGCCCGGGTATCGATGTGGCCACGGTGGAGGCCGCCTACCTTGAAGAGCTGGAGAAGCTGGCAACCGATCCGCCCACAGACGACGAGCTGGCGCGCGCCAAGGCGCTGACAGAGGCCGACGAACTGGGCGGGCTTGCGCGCGTGGAGGAGCGGGCGGACCGCCTCTCGATGTACGCCACGCTCTTTGACGATCCGGCGCTCATCAACACGATGCTGCCGCGCTACCTCGCCATCACGCCTGAGCAGATCCGCGATGCCTGTCGGGCGGTCTTCCGAGCCGACAACCGCGTGGTCCTAACGTATGTGCCGGTTGCCGGCGAAACCGCTGAGACGGCCGGGACAACCGAGACGGCCGAGACCGCCGAGACCGCCGCCACGGGCGACACGGAGACCCAGGCATGAGCCCGCGCGACGGCATGATCACCCAGCGCCCGCAGCCCGGCGCCCCCCGGCACTACGAGTTCCCGGCCACCGTCCGCACCACGCTGCCCAACGGTCTTGCCGTTGCCGTCACGCCCATGCCCGGCCGAGCGCTCATTGCGGCATCGCTGCTCCTGCGCTGGGGCGCGTCCGACGAGCCCCAGGCCAAGGCCGGCGCCACGGTCCTTGCCACGCGGGGTCTCACCGAGGGCACGGAGCGCTACGACGCCATCGCCCTGACCGAGGCGGCTGAGCGTCTCGGCGCATCCGTGCACGCCGAGGCGGGCTGGGACGCCATCTCGGCGGGCTTTGACGTGCCGGCCACGCGGATTGGGCAGGCCATGGACCTCCTCGCCGAGGTCATTCGCCACCCCGTCTTCCCGGCCAATGAGATTGAGCGCATCCGCGATGAGCGCCTGACAGACCTCATCCAGGCCAAGGCCGATCCCCGCCGACGCGCGGACGAGGTCTTCACCAGCGCCATCTACTCGGCCGAGAGCCCGTATCGCCGGTCCGCCGGCGGTGTGGCCTCAACGGTGGAGGGCATCACCGCCGATGACCTCCGCGCCGTCCACAAGAGCTTCGCCGGCCCGCAGCGCGGCGCGCTGATCGTGGCGGGCGAGGTGGATCCCGACGAAGTGGTTGCCCTTGCGGCCAAGCTCTTCGGCGACTGGGAGGGCGGCGGCTTCGCCGGCGCCGCACCCGTTGACGCCCCCGCGGAGACCACACGCCGCGTGCGCGTTGTCCATCGCCCGGGTGCGGTCCAGACCGAGATCCGTCTTGGCCACCCGGGGCTGCCGCGCCGCACCCCTGACTACCACGCCGTCACCGTCATGAGCGCCATCCTTGGCGGGCTCTTCAACTCGCGGCTCAACATGAACCTGCGCGAGGAGAAGGGCTACACCTACGGCGCCGGCGCCGGCTTCGACCTGCGCCGCGGCCGTGGCCCGTTCTCGGCCCGTGCTGCCGTCAACACCGAGGTCACCGTTCCTGCCATCGTGGAGACGCTCAAGGAACTGGACCGGATGCGCCAGGAGCCCGTCACGGACGCCGAGCTGCGCGCCGCGCGGGACTACCTCATCGGCGTGTTCCCGCTGCGGTTTGAGACGCCCGGACCCGTTGTGGGCTCGCTGGCCAGCCTCTACCTCCACGGTCTGCCGGACGACGAGCTGGCAACCTATCGGGCCTCGATTGAGGCGGTCACGGCCGCCGACGTCCAGCGCGTCGCCAGCGAGCACATCCGGCCCGACGAGGCCGCCCTGATCCTCGTGGGTGACCACGACCAGTTTGGGGCGGCGCTCGAGGCGCTCAACTGGGGCCCCATCACCGTTGAGACCGACGAGGTGCCCGCCGAGGGCACCGGTGACGCGGCCGCAGAGGCAGGACCCCTCGAGGGCGAGGGCGAGGGGAGCTAGCCCACGACCGCTGACGAACCGCTCGCCGTCCCCGCCGCCCCGACACGGGTCAGCCGTCTGGGGGAGCGGGTACCGGCGCTTGCGTTCCCGGCGTTTCGACGGTTCATCTTCGGCGCCTTCCTTGGCTCCAGCGGGAGCTTCCTGCAGAGCACCGCGCTGGGCTGGCTGGTCCTTGGC